>JACZVB010000329.1 GCA_022572865.1 Chloroflexota bacterium
ATGGCGGCCTTTGTAGCATTCGCCGATCCTAGGATCCAAACCGCCTCAGTTTCCGACTCAAAAACAAACAGTTTGGCATGGAGATTCTGGTCCTGAATATCATTTTCGTCTGCTTCGTCCAGTTCTTCCGCACCTTCCTCGTCTTCGATAGAAATAACTCGCTCGCCGTCGATTACCAGGCGAGAAATCTTATAGGCTTCAAATTTAGAAATGACATCGAGGGGGATTGTTTCCATTTCCTCACCCCGCTCGTCTTGCGGGGCCTAGAGACGCTCTGGGCCAATTGGATCGCTGGTACACGTCAATTCCAAGCAGAAAAGCTGCCGCTGTGAGTGTTAGGAGTAAGGGAGTTTTCATCCGGCCCATCATGGCATGTGCAGCAAGGTAGAGAGCCTAAAGCAGACTATTAGAGGCTCGTGGAGCCAAGGGCGGGTCTTATGATAGATTAGACTCGATGAGTGCAAACCCCCTCTCTAGGAGCGTCACAACATAGCCGTTCGGCACACCGTATAGGAGGCCAAGATTGAAAATCGACACCGTAATGGTGGACTATCTGTTGACCACGACTCGCTCGGTCAGGAAGCGATTGGACCTGCAACGGCCCGTGGAACCGGAGGTCTTAGGACGGTGCATCGAGATCGCTCTCCAGGCCCCTACCGGCTCCAACGAGCAGCTATGGCATTTCGTGGTCGTCACCGAAGTCGATAAGAAGAAAGCCCTGGCCGATCTCTACAAGAAAGGGTTCTACGCATACCGGGCCTCTCAGGACCAGGAGCCCTCTAAGTACGGCCCCGGCGATCCTAGGGCAGAGCAAAAGGCCAGAGTCGTCGAGTCTGCTACGTATCTTGCAGAGCATATGCACCTGGTCCCTGCGCTGGTGGTCCCCTGCTACGAGGGACGGGTGGAAAAGGAGGGGGTGGTGGCCCAGGCCTCCTTCTACGGCTCGATTCTGCCGGCCACCTGGTCCCTGATGCTGGCCCTTCGGGCCCGGGGAATCGGGTCTGCGTGGACCACCCTCCATCTCCCTTATGAGAGAGAAGCGGCCAGGCTTCTGGGTATCCCAGGGGATGTGACCCAGGCGGCCCTCCTTCCCGTGGCCTATTTCAAGGGGGCCGGGTTCAAGCCCGCAAAGCGGCTTCCGGCCCGGAGCCGGACCTACTGGAACGCCTGGGGGGCGACTCTATGAGTAAGGTGCTGTCGGCCTTCGCCCCTCTTCGGTCCTTTTCGCAGGTCTAACCGCCCATGTTATACTGAGTGCCCGTCGGGAAGCCCGGGCCCAAGGTCAGCCCCTGTAGCTCAGAGGATAGAGCAACGGTTTCCTAAACCGTGTGTCGGGTGTTCGAGTCACCCCAGGGGCGCCAGCATGTACAGTTACGGGTCGCAGCGACTTCCAAGTTGGGTCGGCTCGTATTCTTGAGCATCATAAGACTCCGCCGGAACAGATATGGGCACCACCATTTCAGACCTTAGAAGGCGCTAAGGAGACGGAATCATGAAGTTCGTGGATATAGACGGCCACATCCTCGAGCCCTCCGACCTCTGGATAAACAACCTGGAGCCCCGGTACACAGGTCGGGCCATGCGCTTCGTAGAGGACGACCAGGGCCTGGAGAGCTGGACCATCGATGGAGAGGTCCACGGCAAGCTGGTCTCTTCAACCTCCGCCAACCTGGCCACCATCGGCAAGAGCGCCGAGTGGAGGCGGGACAACATATTCAAGAACCACACAGTTAGCTGGGAGGATGGCCGGGCCATGGCCCCCGGGGCCTGCGACCCTCACGAGCGTATAAAGCTGATGGATAGAGAAGGAATAGATGTCTCCTTCCTCTTTCCATCCCTGGGACTATCATGGCCGGGCACGGTCGGAGATCAGGGTCTCGCCGCCGCCTACTGCCGGGTGTACAACGACTGGATAGCGGATTTCTGCCACTACTATCCCCAGCGTCTGCTTCCCTGTTTCTTGCTCCCCTGGACCGAGGTAGACGACTGCGTCGAGGAGCTAAAGCGCACTGCAGACCTGGGGCCCAGGGCGGTGATGGTACCTTCCTCCCCTCCGCGGGACATCGCCTATGGCAAAGACTATTGGGACCCTCTCTGGGCCGAGTTCCAGGAGCAGGATATCCCCCTGAGCCTCCATCCCGGCTCCGGCGGCACCAGCGGCACCAGCATCCTCTACCCGGAGCTGATGATGCCCAGCTGGTGGACCTTCACAGCCAACGGAGTCGATGTCCTGCTGGGCTTCCTGAGCTTCTTTCACGAGGCCGCCTTCGACCGCTTTCCTCAGCTCAAAATGGTGGTGCTGGAGTCCGGCTGCGCCTGGATGCCCTGGCTTCTGCAGCGGATGGACGAAAAGCACAAAGTCCTGAGCTTCACCACTCCCATGAAGCTCAAGCCCAGCGAATACTTCTACCGCCAATGCTGGATTGACATGGACCCCGATGATGAGCTGGGGCCCGTTATCATAAAGCTGCTGGGGGCCGATAAGGTGATGTGGGCCTACGACTATCCCCACTCCGACTCGCCCGTGGACCCGGTGGTGAACCTGGTGAAGACCCTGGAGAGCCTGCCCGAGGAGGACCGGCGGAAGGTGGCCGGCGAGAACGCCATCAACCTCTACCACCTGCCTCAGAGTGAATAACCTTGCCACACGGGAAGTAAGGTGAGGGGCTTCAAACCATATCCAGGCCTACGTCTTTGCTTTGGAAGGGAAGGCCCGGTCCGGGCGGTAAGGCTCCAGGAAAGCGGCCCTTTCGCCGGTGATCACCTCCGTGGACAGGGCCTGGCCCACTATGGAAGCCAGGGTGATCCCGCTGTGCATCACCGC
>JACZVB010000330.1 GCA_022572865.1 Chloroflexota bacterium
CATAATGGACCCCCGGCTTTTCTCCAAGGCCCTGGTAGAGATTACCTCGATAGAAAGCGGAGGAGTCGTGGCCTATGCGGCCCGGGGAGCCAAAGGCAGAGGTGCGGGTGGTTTTTCTCCTCCGGAGGGACTTGTTAGCCTTATCGTCTGGCATAATATGTGGAAAATATTTTATATGATTTATAACGGCTAAAGGCGGCTTTCCCACCCTCATATGTAAGTCCTGGGGGCTCAGCCCACAGACCCCCACTCCATCCTGTGAGGAAGATCGTTCTATCTGACTTTTGCCAACTACTCCCCCGACGCCGGCTTTTCGATGGAGCGGAGCTGGGGGAAGAGGATCACCTCTCGGATGGACTGCTGGTTGGTGAGGAGCATGACCAGGCGGTCGATGCCCAGGCCCAGACCCCCGGTGGGGGGCATGCCGTACTCCATGGCAAGGAGGTAGTCCTCGTCGAGACGGTCCACCTCCTCGTCGCCGTACTCCAGGCGGAAACGCTCCTGCTCCTCGAACCGGAGGCGCTGGTCCACGGGGTCATTTAGCTCGGTGAAGGCGTTGGCGATCTCCATGCCGCCTGCGAAGCCCTCGAATCGCTCAACGTAGCGGGGGTCATCGACCTTTCTCTTGGCCAGGGGCGACATCTCGACGGGATGGTCGATGAGAAAAGTGGGCTGGATTATGGTGGGCTCGACGAAGTTTGAGAGGAGCTTGTCGAAGAGCTGTGCGGGGCTGAGGCCGGCCACCTTCAGGCCGGTGCCGGCGATGTCTGCCCGAAGCGCCTCGATGTCGCTATATCTGGGGTCGCCTATGTCTATTCCACTTTTGTCCCGTATGGCGTCCCGGACGGTGACCCGGGGCCAGGGTGGGGTGAAATCGATGGCGTGTTTGCCGTAGCTCGCCACCCGGGTGTCCATCACCTCCTGGGCGATATAGGCCATCATCTCCTCGACCATGGCCATCACGTCGTTGTAGTCGGCGTAGGCCTCGTAGCTTTCCATGGTGGTGAACTCGGGATTGTGCTTGGTGTCGATCCCTTCGTTGCGGAAGATCCTGCCGATCTCGTAGACCTTGTCCATGCCGCCGATGATGAGGCGCTTGAGGTAGAGCTCGGTGGCGATACGCATATAGAGGTCCCTGTCCAGGGCCTGGTGATGGGTGACGAAGGGCCGGGCCATGGCGCCCGCGGCGATGGGGAGGAGCATGGGGGTCTCTACCTCTACGAAACCACGGGAGTCCATGAAGCGGCGCATGGAGGAGATCATCTTGCTGCGGGCGGTGAAGATGCGCCTTACACCCTCGTTGGAGAGAAGGTCCAGGTACCTCTGGCGGAACCGAGTTTCGATGTTGGTGAGGCCGTGCCACTTCTCTGGAAGGGGTCGGAGGGACTTGGCGAGAAGGGTGAGGCTCTCGGCCCGGACGGTGATCTCGCCGGTGCGGGTCTTGAAGAGGGTGCCCCGGGTCCCCAGGGTATCGCCGGTGTCCAGCTCCCTGAGGACGGCGGCCTGGTCCGGGGGCAGGTCACCGCTGCTGATGTAGAGCTGTATCTTTCCCGTGCCGTCCCGAATGTCGGCGAAGGAGGCCTTGCCCATTCCCCGAAGGCCGACGACCCGTCCTGCGACGGTAACGCGCCGCCTGGAGGTGCGGCCCGAGGCCTCGGTCCTGGTAAAAAGGGCCAGGGCCTCTTCTACGGTGTGGGTGCGGTGGAAGCGGGGTGGGTAGGGATCAATGCCCTGGGCCCGCAGCCTATCGAGCTTCGATAGGCGCTGCCTGTAAAGTTCTTCTCCTCTATCGGCCATGGGGGTGTTCGACGATGGGCCTCTTGAAGGGATTGAGGTTACTTGACGTTTTTCACCGTCAGCTTGAGCACTCCGGCGGGTGTCTTCACCTCCACCGAGTCCCCCGCTTTTTTGCCCAGGAGGGCCTGGCCCACCGGGCTTTCGTTGGAGATGAGACCGGCCTTGGGGTTAGCCTCGGCGCTTCCCACGATGACGTATTTGGCGACCCTTCCCGATTCCTCCTTGACGGTCACCTTGGCCCCCAGGTCCACTTTCTCCGACTTATGCTTCCTCTCGGGGATGAGAACGGCGTTGTGGACCATGTCATCCAGGGTCAGGATGCGTCCTTCGATAAAGGACTGGTCGTTTTTGGCGTCGTCGAAATCGGCGTTGTCTTCTGTGCCCCCCACACCGGTGGCCCGAAGGATGCGATCGGCTATCTCATGCCGCTTTGTAGTGCGGAGGTCATGAAGCTCGGCCTTCAGTTCGTCCAGCCGTTTTTGAGTAAGATAGACCTGTTTTTGTGGCATAGGGCTGTGCGCGTGTGATAATAAAAAACGACCCCTTCAGGAAGGAGTCCTTGCTCACCTAAGATTATACGTTCTACGTGATAGGATGTAAAGCGCCAAATGCAATTTTCCCATCCACCCGCGCTCAGATGTAATTTGGGGGTGTCCCTCAAACCCCCTGTCCCGGCTTGTCCCAATACTCTGGATCCGGCGTCGGGGCGCACTTTTTCCTTGGGGGTCATAAACGGCCCGTATCCTAGTTCAGAGGCGCAGGTTGCCACCAGGGGTGTAAGCCCCGTAGAATTACTGAGCAATTCAATATTGCGGGATATCTGAAACGATGACAACTCGACTATGCGCGTCATAGCAGGCGATGCCAAGGGCCGCCGAATCAAGGCTCCCACAGGCTCCTCTATCAGGCCCAGCTCCGAAAAGGTCCGAAGCGCTATTTTCTCCATTGTCCAGTCGGCCGGAGTGGACCTGAGCCGGGTGCTGGAGGAAGCTTTCCGCGGGGCGCAGATTCCCTACGTCATCG
>JACZVB010000331.1 GCA_022572865.1 Chloroflexota bacterium
GCGGTAGTATGAATAGGCGCCGGGATTGATGCAGGCCATAAGAATTGGTGCAGGCCATAAGAATGGAGGAGGGCATGGAACGGCATTTCGATAGGGTGATATCCGCGGATTCCCATGTGCTGGAGCCGACGGACCTGTGGTGGAAGGCCATAGGCCCCAGGTTCGGCGAGCGGACGCCTCGCATCATCGACGAGCACCTGGGCCGGAGGGGTCGCTTCTTCTATACCGGGGCCCAGGTCCTCAAGATAGACCAGACCGAGGCGGAGATGGAGAAGATGGGGGACCTGGTGGATGCGGGCCGGGACCCTTCCAAGAGGGTCCAGTTCCAGAAGGAGGCGGGGGTGGAGGCCGAGGTGTTGAATCCCACCCTGATGATGCTGACCATGCAGGGAACGGATAGGGAGGTGGTGCGGGCGGCGGCCCAGGCCTATAACGACTGGCTGGCCGAGTTCTCCTCGCACAGCCCCGAGACTCTTCTGGGCATCGGCGCTGTCCCTATGGACGACGTGGCCTGGGGGCTGAAGGAGCTGGACCGGGTAGTGAAAAAGGGCCTGAGGGGAGCCATGATAAACGTGGTGCCGCCGGAGGGCTGCCCGCCTTATCGAGATCGGGTCTACGACCCTTTCTGGGCAGCGGCCCAGGAGATGGAGATGCCCATAACCCTGCACAGCATCACGGGCCGTGTGCCCGACCCTCTGCACTTTCACACCAGGGAGGAGATAGGTAGAGCGGCCAGTACATGGCTCGACCTGTTCACGGAGCTTGCCGGGGTCCTGGCCGACGATTTCATCTTCGGCCAGATACTGGATAGATTTCCCAGGCTGAAGCTGATCTGCGCCGAGTGGGAGATCTCCTGGATACCGGCCTACATGTTCCGCCTGGACCAGATCCAGGGGGCCCTGGCCCACCGGATTCCTCTGCCTAAGCTGGAGATGACGGCCAGCGACTATGTGAGAAAACGTATGTGGCACGGGATGATCGACGACCCGTTGGGCCGGGACGCTGTACAGCACATCGGCGCCGACGGCGTGATGTGGGGATCGGACTTCCCCCACATCCGGTCCATAGGGCTGGAGGCCCATGAAACCCTGTCGGAGATACTGGATGGCCTGACGGCTGAGGAGCAGGAGAAGATAGTTGGGGGGAATGTGGCCGCGGTGCATGGACTGTAGAGGGGAACCGTCACCCTCCTCCGGCAAGTCCCGAAGATCGGGACAAGCCCCGAGTATCGGGAGACCAGCTAGTCTGTCATTCTGAGAAGTCCTTCCCACATGGGAAGGATGACGAAGAATCTAGGGTGGTGGGCAATTCCTGTAGAGAGAACGGAATGATCCCGCCGGTTTTTTCCCGTACTGGAAGGATGTAAACCTCAAAATGGGAGGTTATGAGATGGCGGCACAGAAGGTGAGATTCGGGCCCCGGCGGCTGGCCCACGGCAATCTGTTTGTCAGCAACCTGGAGCGCTCCTTGCGGTTCTATACCCGGGTGTGTGGGCTGAGGGAGGTGTTCCGGGAGCCGCCCATTATGGCCGGCTTCCTCAGCAACGGCAGCTCTCACCATGATGTGGCCCTGATTGAGATATCGGACCGGACCCGCCGGGGCGGGGACGGCCGCGTTACGATTCCCGCCAGCCGGGGCAGGAGCCCGGGTCTGAACCACTTCGGCTGGGAGATGGAGACTGAAGCCCAGCTGGTGGAAGCTTACCGGCGGGCCCGGGAGTTGGGCCTGGAAGTCAAGCGTACCGCCAACCATCAGGTGTCCCACAGCATCTACGTCTTCGATCCGGAGGGCAACTTCAACGAGTTCTACTCCGATGCATCCGACGACTGGAGAGAGGTCTGGCGGCCCGGCAACACTGATGTGCTGACGGTGGAGTGGTCGCCCGAGGAGGCCGAGCCCTCCACCAGGCCTCTGTACGTCGCCGACCCGGACCTGAGCCCCGAGCCCGGCTCTATCATCCCCAGCCGTCAGATCGACCACGGGGTCCTGGTGGCGAATGACTATGAGAAGCTGCTTGCCTTCTACACCGATGTGGCTGGGCTCCAGATCGCCTTCGCCTCGACACATGATGCCTTCGCCGTGCTGAGCGGGAGCCTATCGGGTCGGGACCTGGCCCTGCTCCCCGCTGCCGAGGGCCGGCCGCCTGGGATGCACCACGTAGGGTTCCGGGTCTTCGACGAAGACGAGCTGGAGGAGGCGGAGACGCGCCTGAGGGCGGAGGGTATAGAGCCCGAGATGACGGTAGACCACCCGACCAAGCGCAGCCTCTTCCTCAAGGACCCCGACGGCATCCGCCTGGAGTTCTACGTGAAGAGGCCGGCCCCCTTGAGCGCGCTGGCCGATACCGGGGGCTACGACCCGGCGTATCTGTTGTAGGGCCGGTTTGCCGTTTGTTGCGAGGGGATGAAGGGTACTGGGTTCCGGACGATCTGATTGACACCTGGTCGGGCCCGAGTAGATGGTTGTGGGAGTTCAAGTAGATGAGATTCACAAACATGATCAGCTCGGTGGAGGCCCATGCTGCCGGCTGCCCCCTGAGGGTGATCACCGGGGGGTTCCCCAAGATACCCGGGGAATCGGTGGTGGAGAAGACCCGGTACCTGAGGGACCACATGGACCATCTGCGCACCATGCTGATCCACGAACCCCGGGGCCATAGCGGCATGTGCGCTGCGGTGGTTACCTCGCCCTCCATTCCTGGGGCCGATATCGGGATGATAATCCTGGAGCCCCAGGGCTACGTGCCCATGTGCGGCCACTGCACTATCGCCATGGCCACGGTCCTGGTGGAGACCGGGAGGGTTAAGGTGTCGGAGC
>JACZVB010000332.1 GCA_022572865.1 Chloroflexota bacterium
TCCCGCGCCAGGCCCGTTAGGTCGGTGCTGTATTTCTCCAGGGCTCGGTATCGGCTCTCGGCCCGAGGGTCCAGGACCCTGTTGGTCCCCCTGATCTCCTGAAGGGCCTGGTAGACCTTCTCCTGGTCCACCCCGAACTCCTTGAGGATCACCGGCACATCACCCTGCCTCTCCGCCACCACCGCTATCAGCAGATGGTCCACCCCTATGAGCTCGTCCTTCAGCCTCTGGACCTCGGCATTCGCCCGGTCCATTAGCTGGGTGACCCTGGGCGTGATGTAGATCTGCTGGCTCTCGTAAGCGACGGTGGCCGTCTTCTTGAGGGTCTCCCGTACCCTGTTGGCCAGGTGCTCGGTGTCCACCCCCAGTTTTTCCATGATCTCCGGGGCGACGCCCCCCTGCTGCTCCAGCAGCGCCAGGAGGATATGCTCCATGTCCCACTGAGTGTGATTCATCTCCCTCACCAGTTGCTGGGACGTGGTGATCACTTCCTGCGCCTGCTCGGTAAATTTCTCAGGCCTCATCATCATGGTCTACCCCCTTTTCCTGGTCGAATAATCATCGGGAGGAGTAGCATCCGCCTCAGAGTCCCGGCCACCGGACAGCCGGGCCAGCTCCTCCTTTATGACCTCGATCTCCCTCTGCATCTCCCCCATACGCTCGGACATGCGCATAATCACCTCGACACCCGCAAGGTTTACCCCCAGGTCATCGATGAGCGACCTTATCCTCAATATATGAGTCACATCCCGGGTCGAATAGAACCGGGTATTGCCCTCGGAGCGGGATGGTTTGACCAGGCCGGCCCGCTCATAGTAGCGAAGGGTCTGAACGTGGACCCCCACCATCCTGGCCGCCACACTTATCACGTAGCGCGGCTCTGACTGATCGTATATATTCACCCCTCACCTCTTTCATCTCGAAGTTCTCTCAGCTTGCGGAACAGTGCCAGCTCCTCTTCCGAGATATCTGCTGGCAGCGACACCTTCACCGTGGCGTATAGGTCTCCGGCGCCTGGTTTAGTCAAGGCGGGCATCCCCTGCCCCTTCAACCTGAAGCTCTGGCCGTTCTGCGTACCTTGAGGTATCTTCAGCTCCACGTTTCCTCCCAGGGTCTCGACCCGTACCTCACCGCCCAGCACAGCGTCGGAGAGGGAGGCCGCCACCTCGACATACAGGTCGTCGTCCTCCCGGCGGAACCGCTGATGTGGCCTCACCTTTACCAACAGATAGATCTCGCCTACGCCGACGCTGCCTCCCCTACCCCTGTCCAGGTTCACCCGTATTCGGGACCCGGTCCTCACACCCGGCGGCACCTTGACCTCCAGACGCCGGGGTCTCTGGACCTGCCCGGCCCCACCGCACTCGAAGCAACCCCCGCCCCTGCCGCCGCAACCGCTGCACACGCTGGTTCCCGCGAACTCGATCACCCGGGTCGCACCGTGAAAGGCCTCCTCCAGGGTCACCTCTATCGGATGCTCTATCCGTGGGCTACGACGGCCTTCGAAGGCGCCTCGGGAAGGGCCTCGGCCTCCCAGGAGGCTGTCCAGGATATCGTCAAAGGGGTTCATCCTCATGTCTAAGGGCGGCCCGCCAGAGAAGGCCCCACCCTCGAAATGCCAGGTGCCGGGCCCGGTGAAACGAAAGCCACGGCCATTATGGTCGTACCTCTTCCGTTCGTCCGGGTCAGATAGGACCTGGTAGGCCTCGTTTATCTCTTTGAACCTCTCAGCCGTATCCAGCTGGCCCGGGTTCACGTCGGGATGATATTTGCGGGCTAGACGCCTGAAAGCCCCCTGAATCTCCCTCTCAGAGGCATCCTTGGCGACACCCAGAATCCGGTAGTAGCTCTTCTTAGGCATGTTCAACCCGTAATCATAAATATTCGAAATCATTATATGTGATTATAAGGTTCATGTCAATGTATATATCATGTAACTTGACAATGCTATTATCATATTTTATACTAGTTGCAAAGGCGGCAACCTGAGTATGGAAAGGAGGGTGAACGATGAACACTCAGCGGCGAAGGGCCCGAGTCCCGGGCGGCAAGCTAGCCGCAGCCCACCCGAGGCCCTAGCACTAGCGGCAAAGGCGTAATGTCAAAGGAGAACAGAGCAACAAAATAGGAGGTTGCAAGCATATGAGAGTTTTAACTCGCTGGGAGCCCTTTGCGGGAATCACCAGCACGCGACGGTTGATCGATCGGGTCTTCGACGACACGTTTTTCCGTCCCTACCGTCTCGGTTCCAGCCGATTGGACGGAACTTACCTGCCCCTGGACGTAGCCCAGACCAGGGATGAGGTCGTCATCAAGGCCTCTCTCCCCGGGCTCAAGCCCCAGGACGTACAGGTCTCCCTGGACGGCAACGTTCTTACCATACGGGGCGAGACCGGGGCTTCCCAGGAAACTGAGGAGGAGAGCTACGTCCTTCGGGAGCGCAGGCGGGGGGCCTTCCACCGAAGCCTCACCCTGCCCAACGGCCTGGTTACGGATAAGGTCGAGGCCCGGTTCGAGGATGGAGTCCTGACCCTCACCATTCCCAAGGCCGAGGAGTCCAAGCCCAGGACCATCGAGGTCAAGGGCGTCCTGGAGCTAGAGGGCAAAAAGACTTAACCCGCTGCCTTCACCGGCCACTGGCACTGCCTCTGGCCATAGCAGCGCTGGGGGGCGGCCTTTGGGCCGCCCCCCATCTTGATCCACACCTCAGAAAACCTCTTTTCACCCTCCTGAACCCTGGCTGTTTGATTAGCCCCTCGAAAAAGAGGGTGCTATCCCGGCTTATCCCGATACTCGAGACTTGTTGGGACCGGG
>JACZVB010000333.1 GCA_022572865.1 Chloroflexota bacterium
CCATGGGTTGTTCATTGAAGATGCCAACGTAGAACTCCAGCGGGTGATAGTATTTCAACCACGCCGACTGGTAGGCAGTAACCCCGAAGGCGAAGGCGTGGGACTCTGGGAACATGTACTGGCCATTGAATTTTTTGAATATGGCCTCCGCTTCCCCCTCGTTGACACCCCGCTCCATCGCGCCGGCCTTGAACCTGCGCCAGTAGTCCTCTATCAGCTTCTTGTTGTTCTTACGAAGGAATGCCCTTCTAAGCTGATCGGCTTCGACACCGCTGAATCCTGCCACATCGATAGCAAGCTGATTAACCTGGTCCTGAAACAGGATGATGCCTAGAGTGCGCTCAAGGGCCTGCTCCTCGAGGGGATGGTCGTAGGTGATCGGCTCCTTTTTCAGGCGCCGTGCGATGTAGTGGGTGACGCCGTCATTCACTCCCACGCCGGGCCGTACCGCTCCAACCTCGTGGGCCATATCCACCAGATTCCGTGGCCTGATCCGGGTGACCGTCTGCATCTGGGCCGCTGACTCCACCTGGAAGACTCCGATGGTGTCAGCCCTGTGGATCATGCCGTACACCTTGGGATCATCGAAGTCTATTCGGGAGAGGTCCACAAAGGTCCCGGTCCTTTCCTGGATAAGCCGGATTGCCCGTTGCATTTGGGACAGGGTTCCTAGGGCCAGGAAGTCGATCTTGACGAATGAGGCGTCGTCGATGCTGTTCTTGTCCCACTGACATATATACCGCCCATCGATGGCTCCCCTCTGGACGGGTACAAGGTCGATGAGGGGGGTGGAGCTTATTATCATGCCCCCCGGGTGCTGGGCCAGATACTTGGGGAACCCGTCCAGCTGAGATGCCAGGTCTATCACGTCTCGCCATCCTGGAGCATTCACCCTGCTGCGAAACTCGGGTAGATCGCTCATCTGCCCTTTCAGGGTGTCGGCTCCACCGTTGTCTACCCTTTTAGCAAGCAGGTCTACCTCTTGCTCAGGTAGCCCTAGGGCTTTGCCCAGGTCCCGGATGGCCCCTTTGATGAGATAGGTGTCGATCATCCCCGAGAGGGCTGCGTGGTCCCATCCCCACTTCTTATGGACCCTAAGAATCAGTTCCTCCCTGATGTTTCGAGGGAAGTCCAGGTCTATATCGGGCACGGTGGCCATCTCCTCGGGAAGGAATCGTTCAAGGGTCAGGTCATACTTGAGAGGATCGATGTGGGAGAGGCCGATCAGATACCCCACCAGCATGGAGACCGATGACCCGCGTCCCCTGCCAGGTGGGTTCTCCTCCAGGGGCACTTCCGGGTTGGCCAACCCCAGGTCTATCATCACTTCGTGGGCCAGCTTGATAATCTCATGGTATATCAGGAAGAAGCCCGCAAGGTTATGCTTTCGGATCAGGCGAAACTCCTCCTGCAACCTCGTCTTCACCTTCGATGTAACAGAGCCATAGCGACGATGGGCCGCCTGGTAGCAGAGATACTCCAGGTAGGTCTCAGGGGTGTACCCCTCGGGCACTGGGGCGTCGGGAAAGCGGTAGTTGAGGTCCCGTGTGAGGTCGAAGCTGCACCTCTCGGCTATCCGGACCGTATTCCCGATTGCCTGGGGAACACCGTCAAAGAGGTGGGCCATCTCTTCAGCAGACTTCAGGTGGAACTCGGAGTTGGGACGCCTTTCTCGGTGACTCTCCTCAAGGCTCTTGCAGCTCTTTATGGCTACTAGGGCGTCCTGTAGTCGATGCCTCTCCCTTACGTGGTAGTGAACGTTGTTGGTAGCTACTACATTGCCCCCGAGTCCTTGGGCCAGGTCCAGTAAGCCTTTCACTCTGGGTGTGTCGCCGTAGACCAGGTTCTGCTGAAGCTCTATAAAGAAATTCTCGGGCCCAAACCATTCCATGTACTGCTTCGTCAGGGCCTGGGCATCCTGGAATGTGCCCTGGGAGATCAACGTAGGTATCTGTCCTTTAGAACAGCCAGATAGAACGATAAGACCCTCGGTGTGTTCAGACAAGAGGTCGGGATCAAGTTCTGGATGACGCCGTTCGCTGCCGATGTGGGCGAAGGAGACCAGGCGGCAAAGGTTGTTGTAGCCTTTCTGATTACGGGCCAGTAAGGTCAAGTGGTAACCTTCGTACAGGGTAATCTCGACCCCAATGATCGGTTGGAGTTCCATTGATTTGGCCAGGCGAGCGTACTCCATGGCCCCACAGAGGTTATCGTGGTCGGTCAGGGCGAGAGCCGGATAGCCTAGTTTCATGGCCTGGCCCACGATTTCATCGAGGGAGGAGGCTCCTTCCTGGAAGGAGTAGTTGCTGTGGCAGTGGAGTTCAACGTAGCTAGCCATAGCTCTGCTTGTACCACCCGGGGGTTACCAGGTCTTGGAACACGGTCGTTTCTCTTCCGCCCTCAAGCAGAACTCTGTAGTACATCCTGGAGATGGGCCGCTCCCGCCACCATTCATCGTCGATACGCCATCGATCTTGAATAGCCATGACCTGTTGCCAATCCCCCAAATAGATGCGGACCGGCTGCTCACCTCTCCCTTCCTCGACCTTTACAGCTGCAGGTGTATCTACAGGCTTAATTGCACCAGTGCACGGCGTCTTTCCGGTATCCTGGACCACGGTTCCACCTCTCGTATCTGATATATGGGCGGCCTCCTCCCGATGCGGGCTTCAAGTTGACGCAGGCTGTCCGATAGATTGGCCCTCCGCTTGACGTCTAACAACAGGCTTGACTGGAGACCCGATTGTCCCGTTAGCCCCCACAGGGTCACATTGATATCTTCTACTGGCCCAGGCAACATCATGCCTGCAAG
>JACZVB010000334.1 GCA_022572865.1 Chloroflexota bacterium
TCTCGTGCGCTCCCGGACGTCCGCGACGGCCTGAAGCCCGTACAGCGACGCATCCTCTACGCCATGCACGAGCTGGGCATGAGGCCCAACTCGGCCTACAAGAAGAGCGCCCGCCTGGTCGGCGAAGTGCTGGGCAAATACCATCCCCACGGTGACCAGGCCGTGTACGACGCAATGGTACGAATGGCCCAGTCGTTCAGCATGAGAATGCCCCTCGTAGACGGCCAGGGTAACTACGGCAGCGTAGACAACGACCCCCCAGCGGCCATGAAGTACACCGAAGCCCGCCAGACTCATATCTCCACCGAGTTGCTGGCCGATATCGACATGGACACCGTCGATTTCTCACCCAATTTCGACGACAGCCTCCAGGAGCCGGTAGTCCTCCCCTCCCGCATTCCCAACCTGTTGGTCAATGGCAGCTCGGGCATCGCCGTGGGGATGGCCACCAACATACCTCCTCACAATCTGGGAGAGATATGCGATGGCATCATGTGCCTCATCGATGATCCCGATGCCTCAATCGAAGAGTTGCTGCAGATCGTCCACGGGCCCGACTTCCCGACCCGGGCCGAGATTTGGGGCAAAGAGGGCATCCGCAACGCCTATACCACAGGCCACGGCAAGATAATCATCCGGGCCAAGGCGGTAATCGAGGAGATCAAGAAGGGGGGACGCAGCCAGATAATCATCACCGAGCTTCCCTACCAGCTCAACAAGGCCACCCTGGTGGAGCGAATAGCCATTCTGGCTCGGGACCACAAGATCGATGGCATTGCCGAGATCAGAGACGAATCGGACCGCGAGGGGATCAGGATAGTCGTCGAGCTGAAGCGGGACGAGTTCCCGGAACAGGTGCTCAACAACCTGTATCTCAACACCTCCATGCAGACCTCCTATTTCCTGAACATGCTGGCCCTGGTCGATGGCGCTCCCAGGGTGCTGAATCTCAGGGCCTTGCTTCAGTACTTCATCGATTTCCGGCGAGAGGTCGTCGCACGCAGGTCCCGATTCGAGCTGAGGAAGGCCCAGGAGCGAGCCCATATCCTGGAGGGGATGAAGATAGCCCTCGACAACCTTGACGCAATCATCGCTCTCATCCGTCAGTCTCCCAGCGTGGAGGATGCGCGCATCAATCTGATGCAAATGTGGAGCCTAACCCAGATCCAGGCCCAGGCAATTCTGGACATGCAGTTGAGGCGCATCGCGCAGCTGGAAAGGCAGAAGATAGATGATGAGTACACAGAGACTATCAAGAAGATAGGCTATCTTGAAGACCTGCTGGACAATCCCCGCAAAGTCCTTTTACTGGTAAAGGACGATATAGTGGAGATCAAGGCCAAATACGCAGACCCCAGGCGCACCGTGATAATGGACCAGGAAGTAGGGGCCTTCTCTAAAGAGGACCTGATCGCCCACAGCGAGGTGGTGGTTACCCTCAGCCACCGCGGTTACATCAAGCGGATGCCTAAGGACACCTACAAGGTCCAGCGGCGTGGAGGCAGGGGTGTTGCCGGGATGAAGACCCGGGACACGGATGAGATCCAGCACCTTATCCTGGCCGATACCCACGATATTCTGCTCTTCTTCACCAACAAGGGCCGGGTCGCCAGCCTAAAATGCTACGACGTTCCCCCGGCCCTCTCCCGAACGGCAAGGGGGATCGCCATAAACAACCTGATCAATATGGAGGAAGGGGAAAGGATCACGGCCCCAATCCAGGTCATCGACTTCGAGCCGGGTGAGCACATCGTGATGGCCAGCCGTAATGGCCAGATCAAAAAGACACCTCTGCACGCGTTTGCCAATATCCGGGGCAGCGGCATCATCGCCTTAAGGCTGGACACAGCGGACGAGCTGGTCTCCGTGGCCCTGGCCACCGATGACGACGAATATATCATCGTTACCAAAAAGGGACAGGCCCTCAGGGCAAAAGTCGACGGGCTGCGCAGCGCCTCCAGGTACAGTGGGGGGGTACGGGGGATCAAGCTGACCCCCAAGGACAAAGTCATAGCCATGGACATAGTGGACCCCGATAAGCATCTGATCACCCTCTCCATCCACGGTTACGGGAAACTGACGCCGCTGCGTTCCTATAGAACCCAGTCCAGGGGTGGCCACGGGCTGCTGACCTTCAGGGTCAATCCCAAGACGGGGCCCCTCGTCGCCGCCAGGGTGGTAGACCGCTCCCACGAGCTGATAATCATCTCGGCCCAGGGCCAAGTAGAGCGAATCATGCTGAAAGGGATCTCGGTCCAGGGTAGGATCACCCAGGGAGTGAGCATCATGCGTCCCGATTCCGGTGACACCGTGGCCGCCCTGGCCTGCTCTGACCCCAACGCAGAGCAAGGGAATAACTCCAACCACAACGGGCGGGTTAAAGAATAGGCGGGATCAGGGATATGAAGCTGCTGTTCGTCCACGGGTCTGGCGGCACCGAAGCCGACTTCTATTACCAGACCCGGTATTTCAAGGACTCCGAGGCAGTGACCCTGCCAGGTCACCCCCACGGTAAGCCCTGCTCCTCCATATCAGGGTACGTGGACTGGCTCCGGGGATACATAGCCGGCAACGGTTACGAAGACGTGGTCCTGGCGGGACACTCCATGGGAGGCGGCATCGTGCTCCTCTACGGCCTCCTCTATCCGGACGAGGTGAGGGCCCTGGTCCCCATCTCCAGTGGTGCCAGGTTGAGAGTGCACCCAGAGTACCTGGCCGATGACCACGATGGCATCACCGATCCCGAGGCGTGGGCCAGGGGCCGGAGAGAGCGGCCCGCTACCTATGACTCTT
>JACZVB010000335.1 GCA_022572865.1 Chloroflexota bacterium
GGTAGAGCTCGGCCCGCCACCCCTCTTCCAGCACCTCTCCGCTTTCCGGGTCCACTCTTCCCTCGGGCAGCCCCTGGGCTCCAGCCATGGAGTGGATGGCACGGCGCTGGGCCTCGGTGCAGCCAACGGTGTTGGGGGTACCGTCATCCAACAGCGGAGAGACGTGACCGTTCTCGGGATCCACCCTCTTGTGGTCTTCCGAAGCAGGCTCGGAGAGTGTGGACATGAACTCCCAGCCGAAGGCCCCTTGAGAGGCGCGACGCACCGCCCGCTCCTGGGCCATCTCTATAACTGCGGGCGTGCGGTAGACTTGCCCTTCCGACCCGTGCGTAGGTGCGGGCGAGGTTGCCGGATGGAGCCTCTCTCTGCCCGAGGCTTCGTCCCTCTGTATCAGGCCGTACCCCACGAAAGTGTCCTCAGGGGTGGCTCGGCCGTAGCCGATGGCAGGGCGGGTGCGGTCCTTGCGCCACAAGCGACACACCCACACCTGCTCCTCCTCCCTGACCACCCGCATGGCTTTCCTCAGGTCGTCGGAGGCCGGCTCCAGCTCGTAGTTGTCGAATTGGGGATGGCGGTTTAGCAGCCGCAACAGGCCTTTGATGGTCACGTAGGGCCTCCCCTGGGGAACCCGAAGGGACCTGGCCTGGTCTTGGGGCAGGTGTTCACCTTGAGCCTGCCCAACGGGCCGGTCTCGTAGCCAGATGACCTCCTCCCCCGAGATGTCCAAGTGAAGCTCCGAGGCTACCCGAGCGACGCAGGCCCACTGAAAATCGCCGATCTCGGGCCAGAAGGCCTCGGCCAGGGACCTGTTGCACTGGTACAGCTCCTTGTCGGGGCCGGCAAGCTGCTCGATAGCCGCAATAGCGCGGGCTGAGCCCTGAGTCGGGGGTTGCGTCTCGCTACTGTGCGTTGACATCTCCATCCTCTCTCTTCGGGTTGTCTGCTGGGCCACGCAGGCCGTTGAGCTCGAACCCCGTCCTGTCCCCCTTGGCAACGGATGAGGTCGAGATGTCCGAGTCCAATAGCTCTGGGTCGACCCCGTTCCGAATGTACGCCCGGGCGATGAGCCGGGCCAGGATCCGCAGTCCTTGCCTCAGCTGCTCACCCTCCGACTCGTTACGATGCACCGTCCCCCCTGACGCCGGGGACTTCCTGAATCTCAAAGATATCGTCAAACTCCAGTGGGTCGAGGGCCTCCAGTAGCTTGCGACGCACCGCGGGACTGGGAAGCCTGTCCCCGTTGATCAGCTGGGAGAGGTGACCGCTGGTGATCCCAGCTTTCTTGGCCAACTGGTTCTGGGTCATGTTCCTGCGAAGGATGATCTTCCAGAGGGCTTGGGCCTTCACTTTCGCTCGGAGCATCCCTGGCATCCTCCTGGTGAAGTACTTGCTGTAGTATAAGAGATATATTCCTGATATATGCAAGTCTTTGATGTCTTGGAACCGTATCTGCATCAGGAATCACTTGCAAACATATCTCAAACGTGCTATCTTTGCTCGCAAGACTCTAAGGGCGTAACGCAGCAGATGGATGAAGCAGATACCCGCGAGATCGGCCCCTACCTCAGGGAGCTGAGACACACAACTGGCCTCTCCCTACGGGAGGCGGCCCGTCGCTCAGGGGTCTCCGACCCTTATCTCTCACAGGTGGAGCGTGGCCTGCGTAGGCCCGGGCCCAACATCCTGAAGCGGCTGGCCCCCATCTATGGCGCTACCACTCGCTCTCTAATGCAGAGGGCGGGTCATCTGGAAGAGGTTGAGACGGAGGCCGACCAGGAGGCAGAGGTGGACCGGGCCTATCAGTACGTCCTGGCCGACCCCCGCTTCCGCTTTGGCACCCGGCCCTCGGGAGAGCTGACCCTGGACGCCAAGCGGTTCATCGTGGAGATGTACGAGAGCCTGACGGGCAAGAGGCTACTGTGACGGTGGACGGGTTCGACGCCTTCTGCTCATCGATCTTGAGGAGGCCCACCTGGCCGGGGGACCTCGGCCCCACCGAGCTCGCCCGGGAGTTCGTAGGGCACTTCGGCCTCACCGGTTTTCCCAGGTACCAGCATCTGGTGGGCTTGCTTCGTGGGGCGGGCGTCCAGCATGTGGTGCATGCCACGCTCCCCAAGGGCATCAGAGGCGCCCACTACGGGCTCAGAGGGGAACCCTACACTATCCGTCTCAAGGAAGACGACTGGGAAGGGGCTTGGGAGCACACCCTGCTACATGAGGCCTATGAGATCCTACAGGAGAAGTTCAAGGATCTATGTCCCTCATACCTCCCGCCCAAAGAGCCCCTCCTCTGTCGCCTTGCGGACCGGTTCGCTGCAGCTGCCCTGATGCAACCAGAGGTGTTCGGCCCGTTCGCCCAGAGCACAGGCCTGGACGTCGTCGCTCTACAGAAGATGTACCGCCGCTCCTATGCATCCATCGCTCTCAGGCTCACGGAGGTGCTGCCAGCCCAGCCGATGCTGGTGGCCATCTATGATAGGCGAGAAAGTGGGGATCCCGCTGGCTGGGTTGAGCCGGCCGGACCCGATTCCTTCCAGGTATCCCTGGCAACAAGGACCCCGCGCTTGAGGGTCTCCCGCCGTGGTGTGCCGCCGCGTCCCTTCCGATACCCGGGACCATTGGTGCCCAGAAAGGGGGACCAGCCAATCCCCGGATCGGCTGCTTTCAGGGTGATCGAATCGGGGTGCGCCGTGCACGTAGAGAGGGCACTCGGCTACGACTTGTGGGGACTCCTTGACCTGACGGTCTTGGCCCGGCCTGTGCATTGGCGTGGACATCTGGCCA
>JACZVB010000336.1 GCA_022572865.1 Chloroflexota bacterium
GCTGCTGTAGCCCCTCTTGGTCTCGAACAGAAAGTAGTCCACCCCGTCTATGTTCTGGGGTAGACGCTCCACGTCCGTCGAATAGAAGGGGATCTTGCGAAGCCAGTTCCGTATGGCCACCGCCATGTCGTACGGGTTATCCGCGGTCCTGGCCAGCCCGCGGCCCAGCCCCCCGACCCTGGCGGGCATATCCGCGGGTAGCTGAAGATAACGATCGGTTACCCAGGACGGATAATCGGTGCCGGCCAAACGCAGCGCCTCTTCCGAGGCCAAGGATACGTAGGAGATGGCGTCGTAGCTATCGAAGGGCTTCAGATCGTTGTTGGGCCGCAGGGCCGTAATATCCGGAGGATTAGGGGGTAGCCTGGACAGCACCACCTTCACCGCTTTGTTGCCCTTTCGTACTATCTCTTTGATCACCGTATCCTCGGGCATGTCCTGAAGGGCCCCCGTATCGGTGAAAGTCAATGACCCTCTCTGGAGCTCGGCCCTGATGGCCTTGGCCACGGACACCAGGTCCTCCGGCAGCCCTTCTTCTCCCGCACCATCCAGATTGATCTCAAAGGTCATTGGCGGCGCTATCTCCACCTCGAATCCTGCTGTGCTGAAGAGGGGAATACCGGTTGCGAAGATCGCATCGGTGCTGATTCCCAGGTCCACCGATTGGTCTACCAGCTGGCTTGCCCTATACGTAATCGTATTATTTTCGGGCAAGAACTCGTCGGTGAGGGACGTCCTGTCCCCGGTCAGCCAGCCCTCGTGGGTGTAAACCTCAAAGGTCTCGGCTCTCAGATAGTAGCCCTGGTCTGACCTGACCGTCATGGCCACGTGGCTGCCCAGCGTGCCCGGGCCCCTGAAGGGGAATGCGCCCCCGAACTTGTGAATGGTGAACGGCTTCTTTCCAGGCAGAAAGGCCAGTACACGGCCCAGTTCCGCCTCCATTGACTTCCACGGGATGCTTAGAACGGCCCAGTTCTTTCTCAGAACGTCGGGGGCAAAATTCGTGCGGGGGAGCGTCCATGCTGTGAATATCACTACAGACCCCAGGATCAGCGCAATCAATGCGAAAGAAGAGGCGGCGTTGCGAAAGTAGGGGACCTCCTGCTCCTGCCACTGGGCCCGTCTCTTCAGGAAATAGATTCTCATTGCCAGAAGGAGGGCTGCCAGGATGTAGATATAGAAGAAGAAGTTGAACTTATCGGGCAGGTAGAGGAGGTTGAAAAAGAGGGGAACGGCCGTGGGGATCAGCACCGGCCACAGCCTCATGGAGCGGAACACGAACCAGGAGGAGAAGTAGCTGATAGACCAGACCACCATTAACATGACAGTTACGAAGGGCAGGGGATCGGCGCTGATGCCCCCCGACTCGGCTGCGGTGAACCATGTCTGAAATCGGGATATCAGGTCGTCGGTCTTGGCAAACAGATGGCCATCTACCGTCATGTCCCGGGTCTGCCAGATCAGCAGTAGATAACCTAGGGCCAGGCCGATGGGATGGAGAAGCAGGCTCCGCCTCTTGACCTTGGCCAGCAGCATGCCCGCAAACACCCCGACAACGGCCATGGGGGTTAAAGGTGGCATG
The DNA here is from genome assembly GCA_022572865.1 of Chloroflexota bacterium. Next base: position 1,583 of record JACZVB010000336.1, read on the forward strand.
CTATCGACCCACCCCGCTATCTCCACCGACCACACCACGGAGAGAACCAGGAAGAGCACCAGGACGACGGTGAGCCAGCCCTCTCGGGGGCTGAATCGGGCCTGTAGCCTGCCGCCGAGGGGCTCAAAGTCCTCCCGGTAGATTCTTAAGGTCTCGTGTTCTGTTGCCATGGGTCTGTCTGTTCGCTGCGTCCCTGGCTAGACGGTCTTGCGGGCGTACCCGAAATCGAGGGCTGCTCCTAGCTCAGCACCCTTACTCACCAGGCAGGTGGGGACCTGTGCCGCGGCCAGGGAGCCGACCAGGGGCAGCAGGTTGCCGTTCCCGCCGAAGGTATGGGCCTCCAGCAGGACAGCCGAAGTCTGTACCCTCTTCTGGGCCAGCCGTTGCAGGGAGCCCGGCCACGACTCATCGGTGGAAGGGGTGATCACCACCACCGTGCAATAGCGGTTGAAAACGTGCTCATGGGCCCCCAGCACCTGGCCCAGGGCCATAGCACCCCTTGCCCGGATTTCCGACAGGCCCTCCATTATCAGGTCTCGCTGGTTGATCCCCGGCTTGGGGCCAAGGTTGATCGCCACGTCGCCGTGAGCAATCAGGCCCACCGAGAGCCCGGCCTGCAGGTACTTATCGGCTATGGAGGCCGCCGTGGTGACCCCGTACTCTTCGGTGCTCTCCTCTTCCACCCCGGCGTGGATATCGCTCTGCATGTCCAGAACGATCCAGATCTTGGTGGACTCCTCCTGCTCGAACTCCTTGACCATCAGTTTGCCCATCCTGGCGGTGGTCTTCCAGTGGACACTATTGAAACTGTCTCCCGGGGCGTATTCCCTCACTCCTGCCGCGTCCGGGGTTACCACATGGGTATGTAGACGGGAGGCGTTATCGCCTGGAAGGTCACTGGACAGGAGTCGAAGGTTGGGTAGGTCTACCACCGCTGGATAGACCAGGAATGACTGGGCCTTCCCGAAGGGCCTGCTTTTTCTGAACAGCCCCAGAGGGTCTCCGCTTATCACCGACACCGGCCCCAGGGAAAACCTTCCCCTCTGTTTACATCTGGTCTTGAGGGTCCACCTGGCGGTGGCGGAGGACGTCACTGTGGTGCGTGATCCCCTGGCTGGCCGCGACTATCCACAGCGGGCAGCGCCCGCCCTCACCGAGGAGCAGGAGCGGGCGTACAGGCGCATCGAGGAGGCGCTGG
>JACZVB010000337.1 GCA_022572865.1 Chloroflexota bacterium
GGGTGGAGATAGGTCACGGGTTCGAGCAGACCCATATGTCGGGGTCACAGGTCCACGATGTTATCGAGCCGTTCGACGCCGCCAAGGGACGGACCTGGAAACGGGCCACCAACCGGGCGGGGGGGATTGAGGGGGGCATGAGCAACGGCGAAGAGATAGTGGTCCGGGTGGCCGTCAAGCCGATATCGACCCTGGCCAACCCCCTGCCTTCGGTAGACCTGGTCACGGGAGAGAAGATCCAGGCCCACTACGAGCGAAGCGACGTCTGCCAGGTACCCCCGGCCGGGATCGTCGGGGAGGCGATGCTGGCCATAGTCCTGGCCGAGGCCCTGTTGGAAAAATTCGGCGGCGACCATATAGAGGAGACCCGTCGCAACTATCAGGGGTATCTGAAAACTGTGGGTGAGGTGCCGGAGTAGGCTTGCTACACACTCCTCGGCTAAGCTGTGATTTTCGTCCTTGCTCCGAAAATAGTCCGCTCGTCCTGAGTTGGTCTAAGGACAAACCGTTTATCCGTTCATGGTTCGACTAGCTCACCACGAACGGTTTAAAAATTGTCATTCTGAGGAGTCCCGTGGAAGGGTGGGGACGAAGAATCTAGAGGGGTAGGGCAATTCCCATATGTGGAAAGGAGCGGCCCCACCCCAGACTCTGAGTCCCGACTTGTCGGGACTCAGAGTGACAGGGAAACCCACACATCGGTTTGGTTAGGGCTCAGGTGAGGACGATCTGCTGACCAATGACACAGCATAATATTTTCCTAATCGGTTTCTCGGGCACTGGGAAGTCGGCGATTGGACGTCGCCTGGCCAGACGCCTCGACCGCAAGCACCTGGACACCGACGACGAGATCGTGGCCCGGTCCGGCATGACCATCCCCGAGATATTCAATAAGGAGGGGGAGAAGGGATTCAGGGCCCGGGAGCGTGAGGTCCTGAAAGAAGCCTGCCAGCAGCAGGGGCTGGTGGTCTCGACAGGGGGTGGGATAGCCCTCCATCCCGGGAACCGGGCGGCCATGGCCGGGAGTGGAGTTGTAGTCTGCCTGGAGGCGAAACCATCCACCATCTACAAGAGGCTGAGCCGGCACCTTCGTCGAGCTGCCTCGGGACCGATACGGCCCCTGCTGGCCGGGCCCGATCCTCTGAAGCGCATCGAATCCATCAAGGAGTATCGCCAGCCCTTTTACGCCACAGCCGACTGGACGGTCCACACCGACGACCTTACCACCATTGAGGTGGTCAATGAGGTGATGAGGGGCGTCAAGTACGCACAGCGCCGCCTGGAGGGAAAGGCGGGGCCTCAGGCCATCTTTCCTCCTCCGTCTTCCGAAGGCAGGGAGTCCGATGCCCCGTACTGCCATGAGATGGGCGCCGCCTTCGTGGTAAGCACGCCCTCGGCCAGCTATCCGGTGTTCGTGGGCTGGGGAAACCTGGATGAGTTGGGGCCGAGGATGAGAAACCTGGGCCTGTCTGGGAAGGCGGCCCTAATCGCCGACGAAGGGGTGTTCCCTCACCACGGGGCCCGGGCCCTGGAATCCCTCGAAAAGGCGGGCTTCGAGGCGTTGTCCTTCAGCGTGCCCGCGGGCGAAGGGAGCAAGTCCACCGAGGCGTTATCCGACATATACGACTGGCTGGTGGAGCATCGGATGGAGCGGGGCGATGCCATCGTCGCCCTGGGGGGTGGGATGGTCGGGGACCTGGCGGGCTATGCCGCAGCGACCTATCTTAGAGGGGTTCCCCTGGTCCAGGCGCCCACCACTCTGCTGGCGATGACCGACTCCTCCATCGGGGGGAAGGTCGCCATCAATCACATCAGGGGCAAGAACCTGATCGGCGCCTTCTACCAGCCCCGGATGGTGCTGTCCGACGTCCAGACCCTCGCTACCCTGCCGCCCAGGGAGCTCACCTCCGGCTGGGCTGAGGTGATAAAGCACGGCATGATCATGGATACGGGACTTCTGGAGAGCCTGGAGAGCGACGCCGAAAACGTCCTGGCCCTGGAACCCGAGGCCACCACCCAGGTCCTGAAGCGGAGCGCAGCCCTGAAGGGCAGGGTGGTTAGCGGCGACGAGAAGGAGTCGGGGCTGAGGTTGATTCTCAACTACGGCCACACCATCGCTCACGCCCTGGAAGCCGCCACCGACTACGGCCAGCTGCTCCACGGAGAGGCCGTATCCATAGGGATGATGGGGGCGGCCTGGATAAGCCGGGAGGTGGCCGGCCTGTCTGATGAGGCGGTGGAGAGGCAGCGCCGGCTTCTGGAGCTTTTCCACCTGCCGGTATCTATGCCGGAGATAGACATAGAGCGGGTCCTGGGGGCCATGGCCCTGGACAAGAAGGTAAAGGGCAAAGTCATCCGGTGGGTACTGCTGGAGGACCTCTCCAAGCCAGTTGTCCGGGACGATGTGCCGATGGACCTGGTAGCAAAGGTCTTGGGGCGGCTGATGGGAGGCAGCCAGAACCAGGGTGGTTAATAACGATTTCGACCATCCCCCTGTCCCCCTTCCTGGCCAGGAAGGGGGGAGTATAATTTTGGGGATACCCCCAAACCCCCGGCAAAGGGGCTCCGCCCCTCTGCACTCCCCTTTTCGAGAAGCTTATTAAACGGCCTCGGTTGATGATGCATGAGTAACCCTCATCCCCCTGCTCCTCTTCCCTTAGTCAAGCTCCCCGACGGAAGTTAGGACAGGCAGGACAGGCCTGGCCAGGAATGGGGGAATGAATTTAGGTTTGGTCCCGACATATCCCGATACTCGGGACTTGTCGGGACAAGCCCTCG
>JACZVB010000338.1 GCA_022572865.1 Chloroflexota bacterium
CATCCCCGAAGAATACAAGCCGTTGCTCCATGAGCTTCACAGGGACACCTTCGACCTGGACACATATCTCAAGACTCCAGACCGGGACCGAGTCCTTGCACAACGTGCGAAGAAGCTTGGTATTGCTGACTGGCTCGTTGCTCGCTCGGCACGGCTCTGGGGCACACCGAACGATATCGGGAATCGGTTCCAGGAGCTCCAGGCACAGGGCTTGGAAAACTGGTGGCTGTTCCCCAAAAACCGGGGCCTTGACCCATTGAAAGTGATCGAGATGCTGGGGACGGCGATTGGAAGATAGGCATCAGCGATGCCAAACAAAAAAAGGATTATTCCAAGCTCGTTGACGTGACAACGAGAAAAGTTGCACGTCAGTTCAGTTGAACCTGTTCATGGCGGTTTCGATGCCCTCGGCCAAGGCGCAGAGAACGGCTTCTGAGACTGTGGCGGTTACCTTCTTGAGGACCTCCTTCTCCTCCTCTGTGAACCGGCTCAGGACGTAGTCGATAGCATCCTGCCTTCCACTCACATCACGCCCGATCCCCACCCTGATGCGGGGCACATCCTCGGTGCCCAGGGCCTCGATTATGGAGCGGATGCCCTTGTGCCCCCCGGCGCTGCCCCCAGCCCTCAGCCTGATGGAGCCCAGGGGGAGGTCCATGTCGTCGTAGATGATAAGCAACTCTTCGACCTGCGTGTGCCAGCGACTCCTTATGTACCTGACAGCCTCTCCGCTCTGGTTCATGAATGTCCTGGGCTTGGCCAGAAGCACCCCATTGCTCGTCTCGCCTATGGAGACCTGGCCCTCGGCCCAGATCAATGGGCCTCTACGCCCGGTCCAGCCGATTCCGTGGCTGCTGGCGAAGTGGTCTACGCACATGAAGCCGACGTTATGTCGAGTGCCTGCGTAGTCGGGGCCGGGGTTACCAAGGCCCACGACTGCCAGGTCGGGCCTGGGGACCCGGCGTTCTCCTTTGCGAAATGGCCACATCTAGTCCGGCTGCTCTCTTAGAAGGCCGGTCAAAAGGTGGACCAACTCATCGTCCAGCACATTCACCAGAGAGGTGAGATCGCTCACCTGGACCACCCGAATCAGCTTGTCCAGCTTGTCGCTGCTCCCGGTCCGCAGGATGCGTCTGGCCGTAACCATGCTGAGCCGCCGGCACTGCTCCTCCAGTATCCCTTGCAACCCCTCCAGATACTCCCGTGCTTCTCTCGTGGGTGGGTTGGAGGATAGGGGCAGCCGGCATTCGGGGCAGGCGGGTTGGAGCACCAGGGTGGCCTCCGACACTTCACGAACCTTACAGGGCCTGGCCAGGGCCAGCATCTCCTCATATCGGGATGTCAGCTGTCCCACACGGTCGTTGCGGAGCTCCGGAATGGCATTCAGCTTGCCCACCGCATCGACCCGGGGCTCTGCATTGCTCAGCGCATAGTAGGAGTCCTGCAGCTCCAGATAAAACCGGCGATGGTGCTCCTGGTAAAGGGGCACATAACGGGCCTTGAACCAGCGAAAGATGTCCCGGACGCTATCCCAAAGATGAGGCCTCGCCGCCAGTTCATCCAACTGAAGCTGACCTCGTATCGACATCAGGTCTACCATCAGCTCATCGTCCCCGGACCTCAGGGAAACCTGGTCCAGATAGGCCGACACCGATTGGATCTCCCCCGCAATCTCAGCCAGCCGGCGAAGCCTGCTAAGGACTTCCAGGTCCTGGCCCAGCCGTGACGGGCCTCCATACAGCTCTTCGGCTACCCTTCCGAATAGGACGGGGTCCCCGATACCCGCTAGACGGCGCAGGTTGTCCTGGGTTTGCTGGTCGGCATCGCTCAGGGCCGAGTCGAGCCCCTGGGATAAGGTCTCCAGCGTGGCGGCGACTCCCTCGACCTGTCCCCTGAACATCTCCTGGGACTGCTGGAACAGGCCCAGGTTTGATTCCAGGGCCGATAGGTCGGTCAAGGGGGGAAGGTCGCTGGCCAGGAGACGCAGGTAGCCTTCGGCCCGGCTCAAGAGGACGAAGGTCCCCAGGCTATCGAGGGCAACGCTTCGTCCATCAGCTACAAGCTCATTGGCGGAGCGAAAGGCGAGGCCCCGGCTGGTGTAGATTCGACCTTGCAGATACGGCACGGAATTCAGCAGGGCTACCAGGTCCGTTTTCCGATCACGGGCCTGGTACACGGCCTGCTCTTCGGACACCGCCCGGGACGGTAGCCAGACGGCGGTCCGGGAGTCCTTTATTGAACCTGCCCTGATCCGGGAAGGGGTATTGAGGACCACGATGCGAAACTCGATGGTATCGTCCTCGGGCCCCTGTCCCAACTGAGGGCTCCACCCATCGGCCACGATGACCTCGCCTTTGTGCTCGGTCGGCCCGATTCTCAGCCGCCAAAGGATGCTGGAAGTCGGGGATGGACTGGCGGGTTTTTCGCTGTCGGGTTTCATGTAGCAAATCCCAGAGACTGGCTAGGGAACAGGATACTTTGAAGGTAGAGGCAGATACAAGTGGATGTCAATGCTATGACAGAATGTTTTCGATTTCTAGACCTTTCGGTCATTCCTGAAAGGAAGGAAACATGGCAGGAGTCCGTTTAATTAGCTCCTCCAAACCGGGAGTGCCCCGACGCCGAGTCCAGGCCGGGGGTTTGTCCCGAGTTCGGGACAAACCTAATTTACCCCCCCTTCCTGGCCAGGAAGGGGGACAGGGGGATGGTCGAAAATGTCATTAACCACTCTCCTATGGAGGCTTTGAGCCCGCCTCCTCCACCATCTTCATGAA
>JACZVB010000339.1 GCA_022572865.1 Chloroflexota bacterium
GACTCTATCCGCTTCCCCGCTCCCGTACTATCCGCGTCGGTAGAACCCCGGTCAAGGGGTGATCAGGACCGGCTAACCCATGCCCTGGCCAAGATGGCCGATGAGGACCCGACCCTGAAAGTGTACCAGGACGACGACACGGGCCAGACGGTGATAGCGGGCATGGGAGAGATGCACCTGGAGGTGACGGTCGAGCGGATCAGGCGGGAGCAGGGGGTCGATGCACGGATGGGCAAACCCCAGGTGGCCTATCGGGAGACTATCACAGTGGCGATCAGGGCCACGGGACGGCTGGTGAAACAGACCGGTGGTCACGGGCAGTTCGCCCACGTGGTAATAGAGATGGAGCCCCTGGAACCGGGCCAGGGGTTTGAGTTTGTCGACAAGATCCGCGGCGGGGATATTCCCAGGGAGTTCATCCCCTCAGTGGAAAAAGGCGTCAGAGGAGCCCTTACCGCCGGTGTTCTGGCCGGGTTCCCCCTGGTGGACCTGAAAGTGACCCTGGTGGACGGAAATTTCCACCCCGTGGACTCCTCGGACATGGCCTTCCAGATGGCCGGGGCCATGGCCCTGAGGGAGGGAGCCAAGAAGGGCAAGCCCGTTCTGCTGGAGCCGGTAATGAACCTGGAGATCATCACCCCTGGCGAGTTCCTGGGAGATATCCTGGGAGATGTTACTGCGCGACGGGGCCATATAAAAGGCTTCGAGGGTAGGGGGGATATCCAGACGGTAAAGGCGTTCGTCCCCCTGTCCGAGTGCTTCGGGTATGCGACCCAGATACGCTCTCTGAGCCAGGGCCGGGCGACGCATTCAATGGAGTTCTCACACTATGCACGCGCCCCGGAAAAGGTTGTTGAGCAAACGGTAGTCAGAGGTAGGTAAGCGTAATGGCCAAGCAGAAGATACGGATAAAACTCAACGCCTACGATCATAAGATCCTGGACCAGTCGGCGGAGCAGATTGTGGATGCCGCCGAGAGGACCGGGGCAGGGGTCATAGGCCCTATCCCCCTGCCCACCAAGATAAAGAAGTTCTGCGTGATCCGCTCCTCCAATACCTTTAAGGACTCCAGGGAGCAGTTCGAGATTCGCACTCACAAGAGGCTCATCGAGGTGCTGGACCCCACCCCCAAGACCATAGACGCCCTTACCCTGCTAAACCTGCCGGGAGGGGTGGACATAGAGATCAAGTTGTAGATTATTTCAGCCACGGGATTCCGCGGCTGGGCTTTAGAGGAAATTATTTAGGATGTTAAAGGGTATATTAGGCAAGAAGCTGGGCATGACTCAGCGATTTAGCGAAGACGGGACGCTGCATGCTATCACCGTCATCCAGGCCGGCCCCTGCACCGTGACCCAGGTGAAAACGCTGGAGAAGGACGGATACCAGGCGGTGCAGATAGGGTATGGAGATGTAAAGCGTATATCGAAGCCTATGAAGGGGCACCTCGGATCGATGGGCCCCTTTAGACACTTGAGAGAGTTCAGGGTGGATGACCTAGAAGGTGTAGAGCGGGGAGCACGGGTGGAAGTGACCATCTTCGAGCCCGGCGATAAGGTAGACGTGACGGGCATGTCCAAGGGCAAGGGGTTTGCGGGAGTGGTCAAACGCCACCATTTCAGCGGTGGCCCCAAGACCCATGGCCAGTCGGACCGGCACCGTGCGCCCGGGTCCGTTGGAGCCGGCACCACCCCGGGTAGAGTTACCAAGGGATTCAGGATGGCCGGGCACATGGGAAACCGCAGGGTGACCGCCCGGAAGCTCACGGTCCTTGCGGCAGACCAGGAACGGGGCCTCCTCCTGATCAAAGGCGCTGTCCCTGGGGCCCTGAACGGCCTGGTGGTGGTGAGGAAAAGCGAGGGCTAATGCCCCGGTCCTGAACGATATAAAGATGCAGATACCGCTTAAAAACAGCTCGGGTAAGGTGGTGAGGGAGATCGCCGTGAGCGACGGTCTCTTCGGCCTGCCCTTGACAAGCAACCTGAGGGGTCTAATCCATCAGGCGGTGACGCGGCAGAGGGCTAACGCTCGCAGCGGCACAGCCAGCACCAAAACTCGGGCCCAGGTGATTGGAAGCACTCGAAAACTCTTTCCTCAAAAAGGAACGGGTAGGGCCCGGGTGGGGAGCGTTAAGTCCCCTCTTAGGAGGGGCGGCGGCAGAGCCTTCGGGCCTCACCCCCGTAGCTACCGACAGCGAATGCCCAAGAAGATGCGCCGCCAGGCCATCCGGGGGGCCCTTTCCGCCAAGGCCAGCGGCGGCCGCCTGCTGCTCATGGAGGGCATCGACCTTGGCAACGCCAGGACCAAGAGCATGGTGGGCATGTTGGAGGCGCTGAACGTGCACAGCTCGGCGTTGGTCGTGCTTCATCAGCCCGAGCGCAGCGTTTCGCTGGCCGTCCGGAACATCCCCAGGGTCAAGGTGCTGCAGGTCGAGCTGCTGAATGTGCTGGACCTGGTCCGGTATGACGCCGTGGTGATGACCGTTGATGCCGCCAAGCGCACCGAGGCGCTCTGGGGTGAGAGCAAGCCTGCCGAGGAGGCAGCCAGCGCGGCCTAAGGCCGCCCAGGGCTTATCATGCTGGACGTTTTAGCAATCCTGCGTAAGCCGGTGGTGACGGAGAAGTCGACGCTGCTCCAAGAGCAGAACAAGTACGTCTTCGAAGTGTTGCTCCAAGCCACCAAGCCGCAGGTGAAAGAGGCGGTGGAGCGGGCCTTCGCGGTGAAGGTGCTGGCGCTGCGTATGATGAGGAGGAAGGGTGAGCTTCGCCGCGTT
>JACZVB010000340.1 GCA_022572865.1 Chloroflexota bacterium
CTGTACCCACTCCAGGTCAGCGTTCAACTCTCGAGAGAGGTCATGCCAGATCTTGTTGCAGGCCATCATCACGGGCAGCTCCCTGGAGCTTCTGGCCTGCTGGCGCACGAACCCCCACGCCCTGCTCGACTGCTCATCGCCCGTATCCCCTTTTTCCACGACCACCACCTTCACACCTCTCTTCGAGAGATAATATGCCGAGGCACAGCCCGCAATCCCGGCGCCTATGATCACTACATCCGCTTGTTCATCCGACATATCCGTCTCCTATCACCAGAAGGCTCCCCACATCAGCCATTTATGAAACCAGCAAGAACTTTACCCGTCAGCGGCGCCAGCAGGCAAAGGAAGATACCGCTTAATAAGCTTCTCAAAAAGGGGAGTGCAGACCCTGCCTGTCCCGATACTCGGGACCCGTCGGGCCGAGGCACCACCACAGACCATAGTCATTCTCTATTATGCTAACATAGGCCCGACCCGAAGAGCCCCTCGCAGCAGGCGCTCTCAAGTTGCCTCCAAGTCCTCTTAACAACACTAATCAGTGAGGGAGAGTCCATCCCGATTTTATTGGGATGGTGGGGGTCTGGGGGTATCCCCCAGATACAATTCTTTCCCCCTCTCCCTTGCTAAGGGAGAGGGGGACTAAGGGGGTGAGGGTATCCCCTTACTTCCCCAGTTTGAGGATGACCATGAACGCCTCCTGGGGAATCTCCACGTTGCCCACTCGCTTCATCCGCTTCTTACCCGCGGCCTGTTTCTCAAGCAGCTTCCGCTTCCGGGTCACGTCTCCGCCATAGCACTTGGCCAGGACATTCTTCCTCATGGCCTTGATGGTCTCCCGGGCTATAACCCTGCTCCCTACAGCAGCCTGGACCGGCACGTCGAACATCTGCCTCGGGATCAAGCTCCGCAGAGACTGGACCAGTGCCCTGCCTCGCCGCTGTGCCTGGTCCGAGTGCACTATCAGCGATAGGGCATCTACGGGTTGGCCGTTGACCAGCACATCCAGCTTCACCAGCGGAGCAACCTTGTACCCGGAGACAGTGTAGTCCAGAGAGGCGTAACCCTGGGTCCGGGACTTCAAGCGATCATAGAAGTCCACCAGCAGCTCTGCCAGCGGCATCTGGAACTCCATCGACACCCTGCCGTGGCCCGCCCCAGCCCCGTCTCCCGGGCCCGAGGTCAGGTACTCCATCTTGGTGTACTTTCCCCTATGCTCCTTCACCAGCTCCATCACCGCCCCGATGTACCTGTCCGGAGCTATGATGATCAGGTCCAGCCACGGCTCCTCGATATCGCTGATCTCCCCGACCGCGGGCAGGCCCGAGGGGCTCTCCACGAACCGGCTATCACCATTGTGAAGGTTCACCCTGTAGGCCACACTGGGGGAGGTGGTGATGAGGTCCAGGCCGTATTCCCGCTCCAGCCGCTCCTGGACTATCTCCATGTGGAGAAGTCCCAGGAAACCGCACCGGAATCCGGGCCCCAGGGCCACGCTCTCCTCCGGTTCATAGGAGAGAGAAGCGTCATTGAGGGTCAGTTTATCCAGGCCATCCTTTAGAAAGGCGTGGTCCTTGGTGTCGATGGGGTATAAGCCGGCGAAAACCATCGGCTTCAAGGACCGGTAGCCGGGCAGGGGCACATCGGCGGGGGACGAGTTGTCGGTGAGGGTGTCGCCGACGCGGCAGCGGGACACGTCCTTCAATCCAGTGGCGATTCCCCCCACCTCCCCCACCCCCAGGCCCGGCACCGGCGTAGGCGAGGGCTCGAACATCGTGACCTCCAGGACCTCGAAATCCGTGCCGTTGGACATGAGCTTCAAGACCTGGCCCTTGGCCACCGAGCCCTCGAAAATGCGAACGTATGCGATGACTCCCTTATAGGAGTCATACTTGGAATCGAAAATAAGGGCGCGCAGGGGGCTGACGCCGTCGCCTCCGGGCGCGGGCACCCTCTCCACCACAGCCTCCAGGACCTCCTCGATCCCCAGGCCCTCCTTGGCCGAGATCAGCAGCACCTCCGAGGCCGGATATCCCAGGGCTGTCTCTATCTCCTCCACTATCCTCTCCGGCTCCGCGCCGGGGAGGTCGATCTTGTTCACCACCGGTATCAGCTCCAGGCCCTGGTCCATGGCCATATACACGTTGGCGAGGGTCTGGGCCTGAATCCCCTGGGACGCATCGATGACCAGGACGGCGCCCTCGCAAGCGCTGAGGCTCCGGGACACCTCGTAGCTGAAGTCCACGTGGCCCGGAGTGTCTATCAGATTCAGCTCGTATGTCTGGCCGTCCCGGGAGTCGTAGCTGAGCCTGACCGCTTTGGCCTTTATGGTGATGCCCCGCTCGCGCTCCAGGTCCATATCGTCCAGGAGTTGGTCCTTCATCTCCCTTGGCGAGATGGTCCCGGTGTATTCCAGAAGCCGGTCGGCCAGGGTTGATTTACCGTGGTCTATGTGGGCGATGATGCAGAAGTTGCGTATGTATCTCGGGTTCATTCTTAAAAAACAGGCCTGCCATTCTTAGTCCCCGACGAGTTCCGATACTCGGGACTCGTCGGGGAGACCGGCACAGCCTTATTCTCATTCCTTCTGGCACTGCCAGCCGCAAGCAGGGCCGATGCTACAGCAGTGGTAGTATAGCGGATTCCAACTCCTCAAGGCGGGCGGCAAAGGCAGAGGCCCCGTCCTTCCTGTACAGGAAGGACGGGGCCTCACTTCTACTCCTGCTTATCAAGGCCTTAGCTTGACCCCAGGGGTCA
>JACZVB010000341.1 GCA_022572865.1 Chloroflexota bacterium
CCTTCCCCATGTCCAACATGCTCCAGGTGGTGCACATGACCTACGAGGGGGTCTTCGAGCGGTTCCCCAACGTCAGGTTTGCCTACCTTGAGGCGGGCTGCACCTGGGTACCCTTCTTCCTGGACAGGATGGATGAGGAATGGGAGAAGAGGGGAGACATCGAGGCGCCTCAGTGCATCAAGAAACCCAGCGAGTACCTCAAGGGTGACAATATCTTCTTCCACGCCGAGCCCTCAGAGACCCTGATTCCCCAGGTGGTCGAGATTCTGGGAGAGAATTCTCTCTTCTACGCCTCGGATTGGCCCCACTGGGACAACGAGTACCCCGAGAACATCCAACAGTTTTGGAACAGGGAGGACCTGAGCGCCAGCGCCAAGAAGGCTATCCTGGCCGACAACACAAAGAGGATGTACGGGGTAAAAGAGGTGGCCTAGCGCCTGGCAGCCGAAATCAGCATAACCTTCGGCCGAGTGTCGTTGGGAGTCCAGTCCCGGCCTGTCCCGATACTCGGGACTTGTCGGGATGGCGGGGGTGTGGGGGACACCCCCACACCCAAATTTCATCCCCCTTCCAGAAAAGGAAGGGGGATACAGGGGGATGGTTCGATGGGGGGCAGGTTACGGTGTATCCCCAATGCGGAGCAGGCGGTATGACCCAGTTTTCCACAGTCAGATACTAGGATGCTGGGCCAGGTTTGAAAACACCCATGAAAAGGAGGGCTTAGCGACCAACCCCGGGCGGCCCGCCCTGGGTTGGAATACCACCATCCCCGTTGCCCATCGGGGCCTGGTGGGGAGGAAGCCTGCCGCCATTGGGCCGGCGCGACACCGTAGACCTCAGCTGCTCTAATCCACGCCTGGTATCGCTGGCTACCCGGGCCTTATCGTGATTCAAAAGCCGTTGATTGAACAGCCAGTAGGTAAATTCTTTGCGCTCGGGGGCCTGTAATGCGCCGCCGCCGTCGAATCCTTTTTCCTTGAGAAACGCCCCTAGCAGCTCCCTCTGTGAACTGCCGTATATCCGGCTGTAGGCCTCCTGGCTTACGTGCCGCTTACGGGTGAGGCCGGCGGCCACCCGCTCCTTCTGAATAGCCTCCTCCACAGCCTTCACCAGCGCACTTTCAACGTCCACCCCGTACCAGTAGTTCAGCAGTGCGCTGTACTTGGAGCCTCCCACCAGCCGCTTGAACTCCCCTATAGGCAGGTCCATGGGGACCTCAGACCGTTGGAGAAGCGCCTCCTTCTCATTTTGAGGGACCAGGCCGTCGACGCCATCGCACAGGCGCTCGGCCAGGGCGATCCAGTCAAAGGCCTCCCCGGCGATGACGTAGTGGTACTGCCGCCCCTTGTACATCTCGTCGGGCGCGGTCCAAAGGCCTATGGCCTCCAGCAAGCCTATATACCAGTGCTGGCCCGATTCTATACACTCCCTAAGGTGCTCTACAGCCTTTTTGGCAGCGTCCATCCCCTCAGGGGACATCCCAGAGTCCTTCGTTGGCATCCCGTCTGGCCTCCTTGCCCTATCCACCTTGGCTTTCACTCCATCAGCTACCATCGAGCCTAACCATGGGCCCCAACTGCACTTCGGCTGACCAAGGCCGCTCTCAACCCTTTAAGGGTCAGGGTATTTAATATGTGGCCCTTCTCGCACCACCCCCGACGGGCCACCGCAACCCCCAGGCGCAGATTATCGAACTGCTCAGTGGCATGGGCATCGGAATCGATCACCAGGGCCACCCCCATCTCCCGAGCCCTGTAGATGTAGCTGTCCTTCAGGTCGAGCCTTCCAGGCTGCGCGTCGATCTCCAGGGCCGTTCCCGTCTCCAGGGCCGCCTTGAATATAGCATCGATATCTATCTCAACCGGGACCCTCTCCCCTAGTATACGACATGTGGGATGGCCTATTATGTCAACGTGTGGATTGCCCATCGCCTTTATCACCCGGGCGGTCATCACTTCCTTCGTCTGACTCATGGCCGAGTGCACCGACCCGATCACCACGTCCAGCTTCTCCAGTAGCTCGTCCGAGTAGTCCATGGTACCGTCGGCCCGGATATCCACCTCCGACCCCGTCAGCAGCTCGATACCATCGATTCTACTGTTGTGCTCTCTGATCCGGTCGATATGCTCCAGCAACCGCTGGTCGCTAAGGCCGTTGGCTATCCCCCGCCCCGAGGAGTGGTCCGTTATGGCCAGGTACTCCAGGCCCGCGTCCCTGGCCGCCAGGACCATCTCTTCCAGGGTGTCCCGGCCATCGCTCTCCGATGTGTGAGAGTGGAGGTCGCCCCTCAGGTCCGATACCTCCACCAGGTGGGGAATAGCGCCTTTCGCGGCCTGCTCTATCTCGTGCTGGCCTTCCCTCAGCTCCGGCGGGATGAACTGAAGCCCCAGCCTCTGGTACAACGCCTCCTCGGTGGTGAACCGCTCCACCCGACCCGTCTCCAGATCCGTGATGCCGTATTCATTGATGCTCAGGCCCTGGCGTCGGGCTCGCTCTCGCAACATGACGTTATGTTGCTGGCTGCCGGTGAAGTACTGGATCAGGGAGCCGTACACCTCCTCTTCCACGATCCGAAGGTCCACCTGCAGCCCGTTCTGGACCAGGACGCTCACCTTCTTGGGCCCGTGTACCAGGACCTCGGTGACCTGGGGCAACCTCGCCAGGGTGTTCAACACCATCTCCGGGTCCTCCGCCGTACCCATAAGATCGATCTCCCCAACGGTCTCCCGGAAACTTCGAAGGCTGCCCGCAGGC
>JACZVB010000342.1 GCA_022572865.1 Chloroflexota bacterium
GGCGGAGAGCGGCCACATCGCCATCCACCCCCGAGACCCCAACATCGTGTTCGCCGGGGCCGTCGGCAGCTCTCCCGGAGGCGGCGGCAACCTGCTCCGGTACGACCATAGCACGGGCCAGACCAGAATCGTGACCGTGTGGCCCGAGCTTTACACCGGCTGGGGCGCCAGGGACATGAAATACCGGTTCCAGTGGACCTATCCCATCCTCTTCTCGCCCCACGACCCCGACGTGCTCTACGTGGCGGGCAACGTAGTTTTCCGGTCGACGGACCAGGGGGGCAGCTGGGAGGCCATCAGCCCAGACCTTACCCGGAACGACCCCTCCAAGCAGGGGCCCTCGGGAGGCCCCATAACCCGGGACACCTCCGGCGCTGAGGTATATGGGACCGTCTTCGCCTTCGCCGAGTCGCCCCATGAGAAGGGGGTCTTATGGGCCGGCTCAGACGACGGCCTCGTTCACATCTCTCGGGACGGGGGCCTCTCCTGGAAAGACATCACCCCAAAAGAGCTGCCCGAGTGGTGCCTCATCTGCAACATCGAGCCCTCGCCCCATAACCCGGCCGTGGCCTACATGGCGGCGACCCGCTACCGTTCAGATGACACGATACCTCTGATTTACAAAACCCCGGACTATGGCGCGACCTGGACTAAGATCACCGGCGGCATCCCCGAAATCGACTTCATTCGGGTGGTCCGGGAGGACCCGGTCAGGCCGGGGCTTCTCTACTCCGGTACCGAGACCGGGATATATGTCTCTTTCGACGACGGGGACTCGTGGCAGCCCATCCAGGCCAACCTGCCCCGGGTCCCGGTGTACGACCTGGCCATCAAGGATGGCGACCTGATAGCGGCGACCCACGGCCGCTCTTTCTGGATCATGGACGACCTGACCCTTCTACACCAGATGTCGGAACAGGTGGGCTTGAGCAGGACTCATCTGTTCAAACCCAGGCCCACCCACCGGATGCTCGGGCCCAGGGACACCGCTGGAAAGTCCGCCTCCGATAAGAAGGAGGTCCTGGGCAAGAAGTACCGTGTGGGCCTGGAGACCGCCGCTACCTTCTATGAGCGCCCTATGCCAGGGGGCGAATCGCGTCGTATCTTCCTTGACGCAGGCCAGAACCCTCCCGAGGGTGTGGTGATCACATTCTATCTGAAGGAGAAGCCCGAGGGCGGACTGACCCTGGAGATCATGGACCATCGAGGCAGGGTAATCACCAGCTTTTCCAGCGGGGCCGAGGAGGAGACCCGAAAGGTAACAGCCGAGGCAGGGATGAACCGTTTCGTGTGGAACATGCACTATCCACCTGCTCGGACGGTCCCGGGGGACAAAACGACAGAGGAGGACCTGGAGCTAGGGCCCCTGGCCCCGCCGGGGACCTTCCAGGTGCGGCTGACGGTGGATGGAGAGGTCAAAACGGAGGACTTCCAGATCGTCAAGGACCTCCGCTCCGACATCGGCCAGGAGGAGTTCGAGGCCCAGTTCGACCTGCTCATTGCAATCAGGGATAAACTATCGGAGACCCACGACGCTATCAACGGGTTGCGCAGTGTGCGAAAGCAGGTGGACGAGTGGGTGCAGCGGGCCGGCCCCTCTAGCGATGACGTCTCAAAGGCCGCGGGCGCATTGCAGAAGAACCTATCTGCCATCGAGAAGGAGCTGCTGCAGGTGGAATACCAGGGGGCCCGGGACCGGCTTCACCAGCCTGCCAGGCTCAACAAGAAGCTGGCCGAGCTGTCAAAAGTGGTGGCCAGCGGCGACTACGCACCGACGAAGCAGGCCTACGACGTGTTCCGCGACCTCTCAGGCCGCATCGACCGTCAGCTCAAGCTGCTGAACAAGGTCACAGATACTGATGTCGCAGAGTTCAACGACCTGGTCAAAAAGTTGGGCCTTCCGGCCATAGTCCCCCCGCCGCAACATCGCCACGACGGGCCCGAGGCCTGACAGCTAGTTTCAAACCGATGGACTCAGGACAGGCAGGACGAGCGGCAATTTCCCCGTTCGTGGTGAGCTTGTCGAACCATGGGCAGGGAGAAACATTCGTTTAATCATTGTCGTGACTAAGCACTAGGAATCCGGAAAGGAGCGACTTATGGCCCGCCAGGGACGAAAGGTACTAGCCAACGTCGATCGTTTGAAAGACCACATGGACCAGAATGGGCTATCGGCGGTGGTCCGGACTTGAGCGTCTGCGGCACTATCATCAACTAGGTAGATTCTGGCTTCCCCTTTCAAATGAGTCCTAAAACCCCAGTCAAGACCTCCTGCACCACCGCTTTGTTTTAACAGGAGCCCTTGGTTTTCTATCGTAGAAAGGTTCACCCATAATCCCAAGCTAAATGGTCTATCAATAAAACCATTCCCTCTGTTCCAATATGCCCCGTCCGGTGTCTCAGCCCTATCCGTACCGTTGAGCGTGAGGATGGGCACGCTGCCTCGGAGGGCTGGCAACATGGGCCTACTCCATGTGAAGACTGCCTCAATCCCCTTGACCCCGGCTTGGGTTGTAAACGTATCGCCTTCAAAGGGGCTGGAGTCTGCGCCAACCAGCGGAAGGATGGTTCCCGTTGGGCCTAGGCACCCAAGTATTTGTTGGTAAAGTGTCGGAAGATCGGAAAATCGGGGCACGGGGGGTCTAAAGGCCCAGCCGTTGGCGGATGGCGGCGGCGATCTCTTGGGCCGGGTTCAACGGCGGATGGGTCCAGTCCTGGTATTCGCCGGTCAGCGGCCGGGCATAGCCCTGTT
>JACZVB010000343.1 GCA_022572865.1 Chloroflexota bacterium
GGTCTTCGGGCAGGCCCGTGTGTCGCAAGCGGAGGATGGTGCCGTCGCCATCGACCTGTAGCGTGATCTCCACGGTGGTGGAGCCGGGGGGAACGTGGCTGCCCTCCCATCCCCAGGTAAAAACGATGCGCTTATTAGGCACGATCTCCAGATATTCGCCCCTGGCCACGTCTCTGCCGTTCATGTCTACCCTGTATATTCCCCCGGGACGAGGGTCCAACTCGGCCTTGAGTCCCTGCCACTGAAGTATCCTCTTAGGGTCTGTAAAGTACTGAAAAACCGTCTCGGGCCGGGCGTTTATACGCAGCTCTTTCTCTACTGCGTCTTGCTGTTTAGTTTCTGCCATTGGGACGACTCCTTTCCTCGGCCTCCGCAGTCTCTTTTAAGCGCTCCAGGCCGTCCTGCCAGAACTGCTCCAGGAACCTTCGCACCTCCTCCAGGCCCTCTGGTCTTGCGCGGTAGATCCTGCGGGTTCCATCCCGCCGTACCGCCAGGAGTCCAGCCTGGGTCAAGACCCGGAGGTGCTGGGAGATGGCCGGTCGGGTCACGGTGAAATGGGCCGCTATCTCACCGGCGGAGAGCTCCGAACTCTGTACCAGGCGGAGTATCTCCCGGCGGCGGGGCTCGACTATAGCTCGAAGGGCCAGCTCAACCATAAGTATATTTTAGTAGATACTTACGTAAGTGTCAACTGAATAAAGGACTCTGGTTTGCCACCCTTACCCTAGTGCATACGTTGAAGGTGCGCTCGCACACACTTTACGCAGGCGCGATTGCGAGGGTGACATTGAGGAATGTTGTTTACCGGGCTGACTGCTAGTTCTCAACCGCAAGGAAAGTAGTCCAGCGTCTCTCCACGCCGTCCAGGCCCCGGGCCACGAGGGTGATGCTGTGTCGGCCGTTCTCCACCAGGGTGGTGTCCCAGCCATATCCGATCAACGTCTCCTGCCCTGAGGAGTAAGTCCAGTCAAAGCGGTCGTCCAGCAGCCTCATTGAGTCGCTGGGCTGTCCGTCAACCAGGATTCGGAACTCCGCGACCCTGAAGGCCGATAGGCCGGCGTCCTCCAGAGAAGGGTTATCCACCTGCGGAAAGGCCGCCAGGGGCACGAGGCCCGAGAGGGGATACCGGGTTTGCTCAGGCTGGCAGCCCCCGGAGACGATGTCAGGGGAGTCGACGATCCAGAGGATGCCATTGGCCAGGGAATCGTTTCGGGCGCCGATAAAGAGATCTCTGCTCTTGCTGCACACGAAACTCACCTCGGCCCGGTCAAGGACATAAGAGTCCTGCGCGGTAGTCGATCCGAAAGCCGTGATCCTGGCCTGGTCAAGGGCCACCAGGTTTGCCACCTCGCTGTTCTGGAGGGTCGCAGAGGCCTGGTCGCGGGCCACCAGGGTGCCGATGCGGGACTTGTTCAGCGTCAGGAGGGCCTGGTCGTAAACGACGACGTTGAACATAAGGCTGCTACTATCTACCGAGACGATGCTGTCCCCATAGGCCTCCACTTGCCCTGGGAAATCCGGGGACAGCACATGGCCCCGGTTGATATTATTCCCAGCTTTATTGCCGCTGCCGAGAATAGTGACAACTGCCGAGTCGGTGGCCTCTAAATGCTGGAAGTCCACGTTGACCAGGATGGCTCGAGCATCTCCTCCAGCGCGGAGCCGCTGTACTTCTGTATCCTGAATCTCGATCAAATGGTCCCCCGTGACGGAGATCAATCCCAGTTTTCTCTCCCCTACGATGGTATTGCTGCCGATATTAGCCTCCACCAGCCTGATATCGGTGAGCCCCGCGTCATCTCGCACAAGGCCCTGGGGCCCGTCCGAGTGGAGGCTGAAGTAGTGGGTCTGGATTGAACCGCCGGAGACGTTGACCAGGGCGTTTGCACCCGTCACCCACAGCTCACCGACGGAAGTCGATTCCAGGGAGGCCTCGCCTTCTACGGTGAGCCGTTTTACCTCGGCATCTGAGGCTGCGAGGGAGGCCCCCTTTGGCACGAAGACCAGAGGCTGCATCTCTTCCACTGTGGAAGTACTGTCAAGGGTGGGAGTATTGATGCTGACCGGGCCGGTGAAACCGAGCTGCGTCAAGGTCGCCTGTCCCTGGACCACCACCTGGTAGTAGACCCGGCCTATGGTGCTGTTCTCCAACTCCAGAACTGCCTCGTCTTGAAGGTAGACCGCATCGAGGGTGGAGTCCTTGACCCGCAGGCGGGCCCGGCCGGTCAGGAATATCTCGTAAGGCTGACTGGGGCTGGCGGAGGATTCCACCAGGGTCACCTCGGCGTCTCCGTAGAAACGGTGCCGGCCACTGAGCCCACGCACTCTCTCCAGCAGCACCCGGGCCCGGTCACCCACAACCAGGGCTTCATCATCGGGAGCGGGGAGCAGGCTAGTATCTATGATCTCCAACCTGGAATCCCCGCCTACTGTGATAAGAACCGATGAGCTGCCGTTCAAGACGGGCCGTAGGCCCTCTATTCGGGCACTGCTCTGCCCTGAGAACACGGCCCTGGAAAATGAGGAGCGGCGCATCGCCAGGCTGGCCCTTCCGGAGACCCGGAGCTCGTTAAGCAGCCTGGAGTTCAGTATTGTTGCCGTGGCGCTCCCTCGTAGATAGATGGCTTCCAGGGCAGTGACGTCCTCCAGGGTGAGCAGGGCATCATCCAGTGCCCTGAGCTCGCCGACCTGCGAGCCGGTTAAGCGGAGGCTGTTGTCGTTGACTATGGACAGGTCGTTGCCCGTC
>JACZVB010000344.1 GCA_022572865.1 Chloroflexota bacterium
ACGGAAGAGGTTACATTTCCCGTTCGTCCTGAGCTTGTCCCGATACTCGGGACTTGTCGAAGGATGACGAATGCTGGCGCGGGTT
This sequence comes from Chloroflexota bacterium, assembly GCA_022572865.1. Next base: position 86 of record JACZVB010000344.1, read on the forward strand.
GTTTTGAGATAGTTACTAAGAGGTCTGTAAAAAGGAGAGAGACCTTGAGCGAAGACGAGAAAACCCGGTGCTTCGGCGGGCCCGAGGACCGGCTAATGATGACCTATCACGACTCCGAGTGGGGTGTGCCGGTCCACGACGATCGACTACAGTTCGAGTTCCTCTGCCTCGAAGGGGCACAGGCCGGCCTCTCCTGGCAGACAATCCTCCGCAAGCGGGAGAATTACCGCAAAGCCTTCGACAATTTCGACCCGGCGAAGGTGGCAGCCTACACCGACGCCGATAGAGAGCGCTTGCTGGCGGACGCGGGGATCGTGCGAAACCGGCTTAAGATCGATGCCATGATCAACAATGCCCAGCGTTTCCTGGAGGTGCAGAAGGAGTTCGGGAGCTTCGATAAGTACATCTGGCAGTTCACCGGCCACAAGACCTTGCGCAGGCCCGGGACCCACACCATGGAGAACACCCCCGCCAAGACCCCGGAGTCAGAGGCCATGTCCCAGGACCTGAAGAAGCGGGGCTTCAAGTTCGTCGGGCCCACCATCTGCTATGCCCACATGCAGGCCACCGGCATGGTCAACGACCATATGTCCTCCTGTTTCAGGGCGCCTCAGGGCTAGGGTGACGGCAGCTCATTCTGGAGGCCGTCCCCACCAAAGAAGCCCCCACCAAAGAACCCGCCAGCGCCCTCGGGGGTGATGAGAATGAAACTGGCCTCAACCGTCCCATCCTCCCCACTCTGGCCGAACACCGTTATCTGTATCCCGTCCTGAAGGTCCGTTGACGCAGCCTCAGCGAACCTCTGGATGATGGTGTCATCCCCGACCGTCACCTGTAACGGCCCCTGGGACGTGTTGACCGTTACCGTGTTCCCCTCTACCCCCTCGATAGTGCCCGTCAGGCCGCTCTGGTCACGGAACCCCTGTTGTCCAGTGAAGCCCCGACCACCGAAGCCCCTGCCACCGAAGCCCTGGCCGGACCGGTCCTGGAATTGCTGCCGAAGCTGCTCCAGCGTCTCTGGATCGATCTCCCCCGACTGAAGCTGCTCCCTGAGCTGGGCAAGGTCTTCAGGGGTGAACTGATCCCCATCGGTCCCGCCCAAAAAGCCACCGCCTCCAAAGGCGCCCCCTCCGACCTCCCCGAAGCCCCCTTCATTGACTGTTATGGACTGGGCCACGATTCCTCCGCCATCGCCAGGCTGCCCGACTACGGTGACCTGCAATCCAATAGAGAGCTCATCAGGTGTCATCAGGGACAACTCCTGAATGCTGGTGTTTTCAGTAACTGTCGCCCGGGCGGAGCCCTCAGCCGTAACAACAGTGAGGGTTTTCCCGTCGAAACCCTCGATGGTACCGGCCAGGCCGCCTCGACCGGCGAAGCCCTGCCCAAACAGGCCCTGGTCCGGGTCACCGTCCCCATCAGGATCATTCGCATCGACCTGCCCTTCATCTGACCCCTGGGAAGGCTGCACCGGGTCACCGGGATCCGATGAACTACCGAACTGTACCGTTCCATCCTGGTTGAGGGATGCCCCAGGTGAGGCCGTATCGGGGGCTGATTGAGTCGCTGAGCCCTCATCCCCGGTGCCCAGGGTCAGGGCGACGGCTCCACCGATGCCTCCACCGAACAGCACTATTACCATTATCATGATCGCAAATGGTTTGGCATTCATCTCTCTTCTCTCCAGACTATTCGTAGCGAAGGGCGTCTATAGGATGCAACCGGGAAGCGCGGACGGCTGGATATATGCCGAAGAAAAGGCCTATGGCCGCGGACACTCCCAGCGCCAGAAACGCTATGTCTCCGCTGAAGGCCGTCTGAAAGTTTTGCCCACCGAGGCTCCTACCGTCCAGAAGCAGGGAAACCGCCAGTCCTAAAAGTACCCCGACCCCACCTCCACCCAGGCTCAGAAGGGTGGCTTCTGTCACAAACTGAAACTGTATGTCACGGCGTTTGGCCCCCATGGCCTTACGAATGCCGATCTCCCTTGTACGCTCCGTCACCGACATCAGCATTATGTTCATAATGCCTATGCCACCCACCAGCAGAGAGATGCCGGCAATTGCCCCCAGAAATATGACGAAGGTCTCCTGGGTCTCTTTCAGCGTCTCGATGGTCTCCTCCTGGCTGCTGACAGTGAAATCGTCCTGGTCGGTGATACGATGACGCAGCCGCAATACGGTGCTTATCTCACGAATCGCATCATCTATGTCGCCCCCGTCTCGGACCTGCACGTTGATGGTCTGGACGCTGATCTCGCCCTGAGTGGTGCGTTGAGATGCCAACCGGTAATAGGCAGTTGTGATGGGCACAAGGACCTGGTTGTCCTGCGATCCCAGACCGCTGCCTCCCTTGCTTTCGAGAACGCCGATGACGATGAACAGGCGTCCGTTGATCCGTAATGTCTGGCCAGTGGGGTCTCGAAAGCCGAACAGGCTCTCAGCTACCTGGGAGCCAAGGACTACTACCTCGGACCGGTTGTCAACATGAATTTCTGAGATGAACTGGCCCGAGGCCACCGGGAAGTTGCGCACGAGCTCATATTCAGGGGTCACGCCCCTGACCTGGGTGTTGGTATTCTCATTGCCGGCAACCAGCCGGGCTGAGACACTGGTCTCCGGCGCCACCCCTGCCACAGAGGAGGCGAGA
>JACZVB010000017.1 GCA_022572865.1 Chloroflexota bacterium
GCCTCTTCGGCCTCCTCCTGGGCCGCGCCCCCAGGGGCCGAGACCACTGGGTCTTTGATACGGGCCGGCGACGCCTCAGCAGGTAAATCCGGCTCCGGCTCGCCATCGTTGGTATTCTGGTCCGTATCTTGGGTCGAAGGCTCCTGGTCATCCTTTCGCTCGGTGGGTTCGGACTGTGCATCTGACGCTTGAGCCAGGGCCTCCGGTTGGGAGGCTGATAATTTGCCTCCTGCGGAGAAGGTGTTGTAGGTCATCTCGTCTCGGTCGGCGTCTCCCTCTCTACCGAGCCTCCTGTAGCATTCAGCCCGGTTCAGGTATGAAACGCCGTAGCTTGGATCGGCCTCGATGGCCTGAGTAAACAGGTCCAGGGCCTCGACCAGTTTGCCATCATCCAGCAGGCTGAGCCCCTTGCTGTTTAGTCCGGCAGCCGTTTTATGAAGCTCTTCCGGCATTTCATCCACCCTCTGACTCGGCCATTTGTAACTTCAGCCACCGGGTTTCTACCTGCCCCAGGAGGTGTCACCCGTGCCCCCGATGGGAACTGTAGATGATTGTACCCCATGTTTCTCCCCGCGCATAAGCCAGGTCGGAACCAGGGCCAGGAGGCAGAGGGCCATGGCGGTCAGGAAGAAACCCTCGAATACGGTCAATCCTGCGCTGGTCACCTCGTTGATGTACCCCGGGTCTACCAGTGAGAGGTCGATCCCCCGTACCAGGGTGTCGAACCGGCCGGTTCCCCAGGAAGTCAGGGCCGCCAGCCCGACGGTCATGCCCATCATCCGCATGACCGTCAACAGCGCGGCGGCGGTGCCCCGGTCCTCGGGCGGCACAGAGTTGATCGCCGCCGTCGCTATGGGCGCTATGACCAGGCCGAATCCGAGACCGCCTATCAGCAGGTGGACCGTCATCATCGGGTCTGACAGGTCCAGGTCCCATGTACTCAGGAAATAGAAGGAGGTTGCCCCCAGGAGAAGCCCTGCCGCCGTCGGAAGCCGGTAGCCGAGACGGGAAGCGGCGAAGCCGCCGGCCAGGGCCCCGACGGGGATTGCCCCGGTCAGGCGCAGCAGCCTAAGGCCTCCCTCCAGAGGCTCTTTTCCCATGACGGTATCGGTTATCAGCGGGATGTTCACCATGGCGATAATGAGGGCTGCACCCACGAAGAAGTGGGATGCGTTGGCCGCAGAGAAGCTCACCCTTCTGAAAAGAGACAAAGGCGTCAGTGGAAAGGAGGTCCGGCTCTGGCTCCAGAGGAACCCCACCAGCAGCAGCCCTCCCAGTGCCAGGCCGGCTCCGGCCTGGACCGGGGCCTCCCCCAACCTGGAGAGGGCCAGGGTCACCAGCACCATGACCAGGGCCAGTATCAGCCCACCCCGATAGTCCACCGGCCTCGGGTAGCGCCGGCCCGAGGGCGCTAGGAGCATAATCCATACCACGACTATGATGACGAGAGGAACGTTCATCCAGAACACCCAGCGCCAGTCCAGGAACCGGTCTATCAGGCTACCCCAAAGGGGACCGATTACCCCACCCATCTCGGCGGAGGCCCCCATGATCCCCAGGGCCATTCCCCTTCGCCCTGGTGGCAGAAGGTCTCCAATCATGGCTATGGTCACCGGGACCACCGCCCCACCACCCACCGCCTGTATCACCCTGAAGCCCACCAGGGTCCAAAGGCCATCGGCCATTGCTGCCAGCACCGAGCCCACGAGGAAGATCCCCATCGCCAGCAGGTAGACCCGGCGGTGGCCGTGGACATCGGATATCCTGCCCATCAGCGGCAGGACTGCGGTGTAGCCGAGAAGGTACCCCGTCACCATCCAGGACACCTGGCCCAGGTCATCGATTCCCAGCCGGAAGTCGGACATGATGCTGGGAAGGATGGTGACGATCACGGTCTGGTCATCGGCGGCAATGAAAACGCCAAAACAGGCCGCCAGGATCGCCGGATAGGGTGAGTTTTTGCTCAACAATGCCATTTAACCTCGATGGGGTGCGCCGGAGTCACGGGTCGGAATCCACAAGCCACAAGCCTATAGTTAGACCGCACGCACGCTTTGATGGAGACCCCTTGCCCCAGACCTGGCGGCACGGGTGCTAGGGCTCATCTGCTATCACGGGCGCATCTATCGTTACCGGTTCATCGAAGCCTGAGACCAGGATGGTCCTGGTGATGTTCTCTTTCTCATCCTGGGTGATTCTCCCTTCAAGCACCAGCTTGCGGATCAGGAAGTCTTCTTTGCCGATCCAGATTTCGGCGCCTAGCATAAAGCCCTCGGTTGCGTCGGGAGAGATGGACCTCAGGTCCTCTGACCGCACGGAGCCTGTCAGGTGGTATACAGGCGTTCCGTCCAAGGTATCGTCGGGCAGGAAAGTGGGGCCGATGGCCTCTCTGATAATGGCGCTGATGCCCTTGGCGGGGTCGAAGAAGCCGCCACCGGTTATCCCGTTGGTCAACTTCTCGTATTCTCCCGTGAAAGGGTTGGTAATATAGGTGTCATCGCCGATGGTTATGGCGGACACCTCTAAGAAGAGCCCCCGGACCTGGGCCTGAATGGTGGCTTTCATTCTATCGGGAGCGGCGATGTCACCCTCGACCCGATCCATCTCCAGGCCCAAGGCTATGGGAGTGCCACCGCCTTCATGGGTCATCTCAAAGTGGAAGTACAGTAGCGATTCGAACCCTTTGGCGGCCAGACCCATTACCTCCCGGGCGGTAAGAGTGGTCTCCTCCGGGATGACGGTGGGAGTGGGGTCTGACCCGCAGGCGATACCCAGGGCCAGCAGAAGGGTTATGCTGCATATTAATTTCCCTGCTAATGCCATCGGCGCTGGGTCCCCTCGATGGACGGGCGTCGAATCCAAGATCATGTTAGCATCTCCGGGGCCGAGGTCACAACGGAGTGGGCCAAGAGCGGTCTGCTGTGATCCGCTGGAATATTGAACCATTAAGCCCCTTACCTGAAACGGCATTTTATGTATTACGATGGCGGGACGCTTCGAAGGCAAAGTGGCGATAGTAGCCGGAGGGAGCGCTGGCATGGGGCGGTCGATATGGAGAATCCCGGCTTAGTTAATGAGGGCATTTAACGCGGCGATGTGCAGCCGATACTGTCTCAATCTGAGTACCTGCTACTACGTTTAGAGAGCTAAGGGGGTTGAGCTAGATGAATCTGCTCACAGCCACTGTAAAAAAAGCGTTCCGTTTAGTGGGTTATGAAATATTACCCGCTGGAAAGTTCGCTAGACCCGACTTGGACGACCTGATCGACGTGTTCTTCACGGGACTCCGTGTTCCAGAGAGCGAATTTTTCTTCGTTCAGGTCGGCGCTTACGACGGCATATTCCTGGACCCTATCTACCGATACATCAACTCCCGTAACGTTCGCGGTTGCTTCGTTGAACCCCAGCGCAAGGCTTTTGAGCGGCTGGTGACGAACTATAAAAACAATGAAGGTTTGATGTTCTTGAACGCGGCCATCTGCCATGATAATCACAAAAGATCGCTCTATAAAGTGACTCCAGAGATGGTAGAAATATATCCCAACTTCGGTGGATGTGCGAGGTTTGATTACCAAAGCCTCCTTCGGAACATACAAAAAGGGTTCAATCGGCTGGGCATCAATGAGGAGCCGGAGAAGTACGTGGAAGTGGAAGAGGTTGAATGTATCACATTCTCAGAGTTGCTAAACCGATTTGATATCACGAGAATTGACTTGCTTCTCATAGACGCCGAAGGGTTCGACTACGAGATCCTTAAAATGGTGGATTTTGCGCGGATAACACCCAAAATAGTGATCTATGAGCACCATCACGTCATGGATGCGGACCAGCAGGCTGCGAACTCTTTGTTAAAGAACCACCATTACAAGTCGTTCGTCTATAGTGGAGATACTTTCGCCATTCACACCCTGCTATGACGGGAATGGTGGCAAGAGCGCTTTGCCAGCCTATTCACATCTAACTCGATGGAGTGTTAGCATCTCCAGGGCCGAGGTCACAACGGATTGCGGCCAATAGCGGTCTGCTGTGCTAAAATAACCTGACCCATACAAGCATCGCGGGGTGCTATAGATGGTGCAAGGAATAGGATGGAAGACCCGAGCATTCAAGCATTAGTCCTGGTTGCCTTGGGGTCGTATGTCATCGGCTCCTTCCCCACCGCATATGTGGTGGTGAGGAGGTTCACGGGCAAGAACGTGATGGAGTACGGCACGGGGAACATGGGCACCCTGAACACCCTGAGGTCTACCAACTCCAAGACCCTGACGCTGATAGTTCTCCTGGGCGATGTCGGTAAGGGTGGCCTGGCCCTTCTCCTGGGATACCTGGTCTCCCTGGGATTCGATTACGCTTCCGGCACGCCTATGGCGGTGGCCGGGATAACTGCCGTGGTCGGACACAACTATTCGGCGTTTCTGAAGCTGAGGGGGGGCAAAGGACTAGCGACGGCCGCACCTGTGCTCCTGTATCTAGAGCCGGCCCTGGCTGCCGTCTGGATAGGGGTCTTCCTTGTCACCGTTCTGGTCTCACGCCTCATGGTGATGGGGCAGATATCAGGGACCGTAGCGGCGCCTCTGGTGGGTCTGGCCTTCTTCCACGATTCCGTAGTTCCCGTCGGTATCCTGGGTGCCATCGTCTTCATAAGACACGCTCCCAGACTCAAGAAAATCGTAAAAGGGACCGAGCCCCGGATGTACTACCGGATCAAGGAGGGGCATAGATAAGGCTATTTTCCTGATCAGATGGCTACGTACCCGATATTTCTGACGACGACACCAACTATAGTAGACATAATAGCAAATATGGTAGACATAACATGAAGATACTGCTGATCATTCCCGACGGGCTGGGGGACAGGCCCGCCCCCTCTCTCGGAGGCCTGACTCCCCTGGAGGCTGCCCATACCCCTAACCTGGACGCGCTGGCCAAAGACGGTATCAACGGCCTGTATACGGTATTCGGCTCCGGGATACCCGTCGGCAGCCCCATAGCCATCCACGTGATGTTCGGATACGACCCCAAGGACTTCTCGGACAGGGGTGTGCTGCTGGCGGTGGCCAGGGGCCTGGAGACCAACTACGAGGATGTCGTCCTGGCCGCCCGATTCGCAAGTGTGATCCCGGAGAACGGTACTCTACGCCTTCTGGAGCGCTTCATAAGGGGAGAAGAGGAGGCTTGCGAGGTGCTGGCCTCCTCTATCGATCACTACGAGACCGACGGGCTGGCCTTCCGCTACCGATATTGTGGCAAAGGCGACGGAAACCTGTTCATATCCGGCGGCGCCAGCCCCGAGATTACCGATTCCGACCCTTTGGGGTTGGACCTGCCGGTTATCAAGGTGGAGCCCCTGGAGGTGGCTCGGGACCCGGAGGCCGCCGGGCGTACCTCGGTGGCCCTCAATAGATACCTATCCTGGGCCTATGAGGGGATGTCTCGACACCCCGCCTCGGCCCAGCGTGAGGCCCAGGGCCTGACGCCCATCAACTTCCTGATAACCAAGTGGTCGGGCATACGCTCCAGGCTGGAGCCCTTCGCTCAAAAATACGGCCTGCGGGCCGCCAGTATGCCCGACGAAGAGGTGGTGGCCGGAGTAGTGGGCGAAATGGGTATAAAGGTTGTGGCGATGGCCAGGATAACCGACCCCGAGGAGGACATACGCCTGAGACTCCAGAAGGCGGAAGAGCTTTTCGTCGAGGGCTATGATTTCGTACACCTTCACACCAAGGAGCCCGACTTCACCTCCCACTGGAACGATCCTCAAAAGACCAAGGAGGCCCTGGATGCCTGGGACCGGGGCTTCGCTGCCTACTGGGAGGGGTTGGGCAAGGACCAGGATCTGCTGACGATTCTCACCTCAGACCACACTACCCCCAGCCAGTGGCAGGACATGAGGCCTGGAGATTTCAACGATCAGCACTCCGGGGAGCCCTGCCCCATCACGATTCGGGGGCGGCACGTCCGCAAAGACCGGGTGTCGGAGGCGGGAGAGAGGCCGGCAGCCGAGGGAGGGCTGGGGCTGGTCAAGGGAGGGGAGATAATGGACCTGATTTTAAGCCTCACCGACCGGACCAATCTATACGGGATGCGGCCAACGCCCAGGTCCCACAAATACCGCCCCCGAGATGTCGAGCCGTTCACGCTCCTGTCCGATTGAATACTGCTGGGTGGGTCCACCTGATCCAGGGGCTCTCTCGCAGACGTTAGCCTGCTAAAGGCGCAAATTCCCAACTGACCCGATGCACGCTTCTTATGTCAATGTAGCATCTACTCGAGTGTTCATTATGGACATAACAACTATAGTGCGAACCAAAGGAGGCAAATTGAGGGGCGGATTGAGCACTAACTAGGGGCTTTTACTGCGTTTTACGCGGGCGTCGGCGTGCCGATAGCTGCTTAACGGCAATCAGGGCAGCGGTGTAGGGATCGATAGAGTTGGACTCCACCTGCTTGAGCAGGGCCGCCAGGCTGCCATCATTTACAGCGAGTCGCTGGGCCTCCTGCTCCGCCTGCTCCCTGATGGTCCGGAAGAACTCGTGCCTTCGGCGTTCTCGACGCCGCACTGCCAGCAGGCCCGTGTCCTCCGAAACCTTTTGATGTTTCTCGATTGCTTCCCACAGCTCTTCTATGCCGATGCCCTGGTGGGCCTGGGACGATAGCACCGGCGGGACCCACTGCCGTTCCCTGGTGTCCCAGCTGAGCACGGCCGTGATGTCTTTCATCATGGTGTCCGCCCCGGGTCTATCGGCCTTGTTCACCACGAAAACGTCGGCTATCTCCATCAGGCCCGCCTTCATGGCCTGCATGGAGTCTCCGCCCTCGGGAACCAGGACCACGACCACCGTATCCACCACATCCATTATGTCTAGTTCCGCCTGCCCCACGCCCACCGTCTCCACTATGATCACGTCCGAGCCGTAGGCGTCCAGGAGCTTTACGGCGTTACGGGTCGTCCTGGGAAGGCCGCCGTGGCTGCCCCGGGTGGCCATGCTGCGGATGAAGACGCCCGGGTCCTTGTAGTGGCGTTGCATCCTCACCCGGTCCGCCAGGATGGCGCCTCCGGTGAAGGGGCTGGTGGGATCGGCGGCCAGGATGCTCACCGAGGGAGGCTCGCCCGCCTGGCCCCGGGGGCCGGCCCTCAAGACGGAGGTGAGCCTATCGACCAGGGTGCTCTTGCCTGCCCCGGGAGGCCCCGTGATCCCGATGGTATAGGCCCGATCGGTGTGTGAGCCGATGGCCTTGAGTATCTCCGAGGCCTCGTCCCCTCCCCTTTCGATGATGCTGATGCCGCGGGCCAGGGCGCGCTTGTCACCGCGTAGCAGTCTCTGTATTAGCTCTTGGGCCAAGTGCTATCGCCTGAACTTTCTCTCGGGCGTCTATATATATGTACTGATTGAGGGGCCATCGGGTATCTGAATTGGCATTGCTTGGTTTCCCTCCCACTTCTGCCTAGCTGGTGGTCAGTCCGATAAATAACATTTTTTTGTCACCCTGAGCCCTTCGTTTCTCAGGATATACTCCGCGAAGGGTCTAGATTCTTCGTCCCGATACAATCGGGACTCAGAATGACACAATTATGTGGGGCTAAGCACTGGTCTGGCTGCTGGCCCACAGGAGGGCGAAGGAGAGGAACTCCTGCTGGAGCTTGCTGGTCAGGTGCTTGTCCAGGTATGTTATGTAAAGGTCTCTCTTCAGGGGGACGCCCTCGACGCCCAGGGCCGCTATCCGTTCGCACTCGATGCTTTTTTCAGCGGCGAAGGCTGAAACGAAGGCCACCCCCAGCCCCGCCTCCACCGCCGAGACGATGGCCTGGGTGCTGCCGAAGACTGGGGCGTGCTGCCAGAGGCGGCTGTCGAAGCCCGCATGTTGCAGGAGGTGATGCACGCTCTGCATGGTGCCGGAACCGGCCTCACGGATGATCAGCTTCTCCTCCTCGAGCTCGACCAGAGGAACGCTCTTTCGTCCCGCAAAGTGGTGGGACACGGGCACGATCAGTACCAGCTCATCGTCCAGGAACTTCTCTCTGCGAAAGCCGCGTCTCTCAACGGAGGCTCCCAGAAAGGCAAGGTCGCACTCCGACCGCATCAGCATATCGGCTACAGTGTCGGTGTCTCCCACCTGCACCGAGGCCTCCACTGCCGGGTGAAGGCGTATGAAATCGGCCAGCAGCCTGGGCAGTATGTACTCTCCCGGCACGGTGCTCGCCCCTAAGGCCAGCCTTCCGCTAATCTCGCCGGACAGCCCCTGAAGCCGGTCCTCCAGGGTTAGCTTCTCGGCTAATACTTTAACGGCGAACCGGTGGAACTCTTCACCGGCGCCGGTCATGCCGACCCCACCCTCCTTGCGGTCCAGAAGTGGCACCCCGAGGTCTCGCTCCAGCTTCTGGATCTGTTGGGTGACCCCAGGCTGTGTCATCCCAAGGTGCCTGGCGGCTTCTGAGAAACTGCCCCGTTTCACTATCTCCAGATATGTACGCAGGTGTTCCAGGTTCATGATCTAAGTAATAAAAGAGTCTTATATTGACAATTGTAAACTCTTATGCTAACTTCTCGAATCAAGCCAAAGCCAGACAGAACGGTTCCATTATATTACGAGGGGCATGGTTGAAGAAGGGGCCCATATTTACAGGTCTGCTGCTAGTAGTCCTCGCAGCGGTTTTGGCCGCCTGCAGCGACGGCGACAATTCGTCATCGCATGTTCTCTACTTCAGCGGCATCCCCGATCAGAACGTCTCCACCCTGGCCCGGCGCTACCAGAAGTTCGCCGACTACATGGAGGAGCGACTAGGAGTCGAGGTGAAATTTAAGCCCAGCATCGACTACTCCCCTGTGGTCACCGCCTTTGAGGGCGGGGACATCCAGCTTGGCTGGTTCGGGGGCCTTACAGGAGTCCAGGCCCGGATCGCGGTCCCCGACTCGGTGGCCATCGCCCAGAGGCCTCGGGACGCCGAGTTCCATTCCAAGTTCATCGTTCGGGCAGACCTGGATGTGGATAGCCTGGAGGACCTGAAGGGCCTCACCTTCACCTTCGGAAGCGAGAGCTCTACCTCCGGGCACCTGATGCCCCGGCACTTCCTTGTCCAGGCGGGTGTCGATCCCGAAGATGACTTCCGGGGTGGGCCCAACTACTCGGGGTCCCACGACAAGACCTGGAAGCTGGTGGAGAGCGGCGCCTATCAGGCCGGCGCCCTCAACGAGGCGGTGTGGGAGAGTGCAGTAAGCGAGGGCCGGGTGGACCTGACCAAGGTGCGCGTCCTGGAGACCACACCCCCCTATTTCGATTACAACTGGACCATCAGGGGCGATGTGGAGGAGACCTTCGGGGAGGGGTTCATAGCCCGCGTGCGTGAGGCGCTTCTTTCCATGGGGCCTGAGCAGCAGGAGCTGCTAGACCTCTTCTCCACCGATGGCTTCATAGAGACGAACAACGACAACTATGTGGCGATCCGAGATATAGCAGAGGCGTTGGACATAGTGAGATGAACGCTGGCCAAAACGGGCATGGCCCGATCTACTGCCTGGAAGAGATTTCCAAGATCTACCCTGGCGTGGTGGCCCTGGCGCCCCTCTCCCTGGAAATTCGAAGGGAAGAGCGGGTCGCAATCGTTGGGCCGAGCGGCAGCGGCAAGACGACCCTGCTCCACATGCTGGGGGGCGTTATCCAGCCTGACCAGGGCCGGGTGGTCATCGACGGCCGTAACATGGCCTTTATGGCCTCGGGCAGGGAGAAGGCCGGCCTGGTGGGCATGATACACCAGCAGTTCGACCTGGTGCCCAGGCTTTCGGTGCTCCATAACGTTCTGGCGGGCAGACTGGGCTACTGGAGCCTCTGGCGGTCCCTGATCTCGCTGGTATCGCCACAGGAGAGACACCTGGCCACCGAGGCGCTGCGAAAGGCCGGCATCGAGGACAAGATCTCCCAGCGCACCTCTCGCCTCTCGGGAGGAGAGCAGCAGCGGGTGGCCATCGCACGGCTGCTGGTGCAGGACTCGCAAGTCATCCTGGCCGATGAGCCCGTTGCCTCTCTGGACCCCACCAGGTCGGAAGACATCGTGCGCCTCATCCGGGAGATCGCCGAGGAGTCGGGCAAGACCCTGGTGGCGAGCCTCCACTCTGTACCCCTGGTCAGGGCCCACTTCACCCGGGTAATAGGCCTTCGGAAAGGGACCCTCGCCTTCGATCTCCCGGTAACCCAAGTGACCGATGATATCCTGACGGAGCTGTACGACCTGGAAGGCACCCGGGATGGCGTTCTCTCTCCGGCTTCTTGAGAGCCGCAGGTTCATCACCCTTGTGCTCCTGGGGGCACTGGCCTGGAGCGCCTATAACATCGACTGGAGCGAGCCTATCGTTCATTCGGGCGGCGGCTCTTCCCTTGTAACCCTTGTCAAGTCGGTATTTACCCCCGAGCTTTCACCCTCCTTCCTTAAGCTGGCCCTGGAGGCGACTTGGGTCACGATAGCATACGCCGTGGCCGGCATTTCTCTAGCCGTGCCCATAGGTCT
>JACZVB010000345.1 GCA_022572865.1 Chloroflexota bacterium
ACAATTTACAAGCTAAGCAAGGTAGGACGCCTTCAGGCTTACATTCTCGGCAAGCAACGAACCCGACGCTTCCGAAAGAGGGACCTGGACGGGGTGCCACGGGCGCTGGATGGACCACGAGAGGGGAACCTGATTGAGGGTTCAGATGCCCTCTCGGCGAGGACCGACCCGGTATTGGCTGAGCTTTGGGACAATGAGAAGGACGCGGTCTACGAAGCTCTATGATCGGGGAGACGTGGTTCTGGTCAACTTCGTGTTCTCCGAGGAGACTGGCGTAAAGCGTCGGCCTGCGGTGATAGTAAGCTCAGCGGCATATCACCAAGGCCGGCAAGAGACGATTATTGCCGCCATTACCAGCAATGTTGATCGTATGTTGATAGGGGACCACCTTATCTCCCAGTGGAGGGAAGCCGGCCTGATATACCCCTCTGTGGTGACGGGGCTCATCCGTACAATCAAGAGATCTATGATAGCTCGAAGGCTGGGCTCATTGGGGGACGCTGACCTGGAGGAAGTTAGCAAAAACCTGATGCTGACCCTGGAGTTGGCGACACACAATAGGGAGGGTTGAGGGCATCTCCATCATGGCAGGCTATAGAGGCAGGGGATGTAACCAGGGCATAACTGATAAAGAGGTGTGGGCGCTGCTGAATCTTTGTGGGGAATACTTTGGCCACTGCAAAGACTGAAGTCTCAGAACTTGCCACTGCCTTCGGGATTACCTACGGTCGTCTTTCTCCTATCCGCCTGTGGCGGGAAGAACTCCGCATCCCTGGGATTCCAGATGCCCAAGTGCGCGTACAGGTTGCTCTCCTCAACTGGAACAAAGGTGATGATATATATGACGTTTTCAACTTAGCACTCGAAAATGGCAACCTTTTTCGGAAGAAGATCTTGCGAGACGAGTCCCCGTCTAAGATAGCCTGGACGGGGTCTAAAAAATGCAAACACAGAAGGTGGCTTCCCGATGACCTAGTAGTCAATGACGAGGTGCTAATTTCGGTCAAATTCGATTCCACAACGTGGTTCAATTTATCTCCGGAAGCTCTTTTTGTCGACCTTCTTCAGGAGGAAACTTATGAAGCCGCGGATGATTGGTACAGCATCATTGCGCCTCAAGAGTACAAGGCATTTTTTCAGGTTGTGCTCAGGTGTCTCCATAGCGAAGGGAAAGCCACGACAATTCGATCAGCTAAACCTCAGGATATGAATAAGAATGATAAAAGACATCTAAAGGAAGCTATAGCGACTTGGGGGAAAAACCTACCGGAGCCTGCAGCAGAGGCTTACGAACGCTTCTGTGAAGTCATATCTCAGAAGTCTCTTGAATGTTGGGGGATTAACCTTCTGGGCGCGGGGCCTCAAGCTGCTACCAATATGTTCCTTCGCCTGATACGGATAGCCGAGAAACCATACTGGTTACTCGGTGCGTCGAATGGCATCCCGCTCCGATATAGAATTTCTTCAGTTGAGGAATGGGAATCATATTGGTGTCTAGAGGAGTTCGAGGTGAGGTATTACCCCACAGGTCAGCCAAGGGTAGACTGGGCTGCTCAAATAGAGAAAATAGAATCTCAATGCTCCACCGTCGTAGAAGGTTTCTGCGAGATTCGGTGGTCCCGTGGAAAGTTCCAGCGACCACCAGAGTGTAAGGTTCACATTAAAACATCACCTGGGGAAATACCAGGGTACGAGCCGTTTTGAAATGACTCCTTATACATATGCTTCACTGATACGTACCTAAGCATGCTATGCTATTTTGGAAGCACCTTGAATAATCTTGCCATAACTTTGTGTTAGTAATTTGGCCGGACAATACCGTCTGGTAAGCCTTTACTGCAATGGAATCATACGGCTCAGACATAAGAGCATGTTCCTTTTAGAGTTCTAATACTCCCTGTTTTTCCTGGAACTAACGAATCCTTTTTTCGGCGATTGCACAATAATTTACATCTATCTCGTAGGCCACGAACCTTCGCCCCGCTTTCAGGGCCGCGAGGCAGGTGGCCCCGGCCCCGGCGAAGGGGTCCAGGACAACCTCACCCCGGTAGGTGTAGAGCTGGATGAGCCGGTGGGGGAGTTCCACGGGAAAGGGGGCGGGGTGGCCGACCTTCCGGGCCGATTCCGCCGGGAAGCGCCAGACGCTCTTGGTGAATTCCAAAAACTCGTCCCGAGATATGGTGCTTTCCCTGGTTTCCGGCAGGGTCCTTTGGAAGGTGTCCTTGCAGAAGATAAGGATGTACTCGTGGGTGTCCCTCAGGGTGGGGTTGGAGGCCGAGCGCCAGCTTCCCCATGCGGTGGAGGCGGCGGAGCTGGCCCCCTTGTCCCAGATGACCTCGCCCCTCATGAGGAACCCCACGTCCAGGGCGTCCTCGATGATGTAGGAGTGGATGGGGATGTAGGGCTTTCGCCCCAGGTTGGCGATGTTGATGCAGGCCCGGCCCCCGGGCACCAGGACCCGGTATACCTCCCGAAATACCCTGCGCAACAGTCCACGATAGTCGTCCAGGGAGAGGTCCCGATCGTACTCCTTGCCCACGTTGTAGGGGGGCGAGGTGACCATCAGGTGGACGCTGTTATCGGGTAGCTCGTCCATGGACTCGCTGCTCTTGCAGAAGATGCGGTCCAGGTGGTTGGGGTCGATGGGGTTCTCGACATAAGGGACCTGCGGCTTTACTCCCAGGCCCTGGTAGAGATTACCTCG
>JACZVB010000346.1 GCA_022572865.1 Chloroflexota bacterium
CGAACTCGGGACAAACCCCCGGCAATCCCCACAAGTCCCGAGTATCGGGACAAGCCGGGACTGCACTCCCCTTTTCGGGAAAGTTATTAAAGGCACTCTTATTTAACCCACCAGGAGTCGTACTATCAGCCATGCTATCATTAGGCCGAAAGGTGTTGCGCAGATATGTTCAAGGTAGGCATAATTACCTGCAGCGATCTGGGAGCCAGGGGCCAGCGTGAGGATACCAGCGGCGCCTTGATAAAGGAGATGGCGCCCCAGATAAACGCTCAGATCGTTAAGTACGTCGTCCTGCCCGATGACCGGGATCGGATCGCCGATACCCTCCGCCAGTGGGCCGACGGCGGAGAGATCGACCTCATCCTCACCACGGGGGGAACGGGCCTGGCCCCCAGGGATGTAACCCCCGAGGCAACCCTATCGGTGATCGAGAGGGAGGCGCCGGGCCTTCCGGAAGCCATGAGGCGGGCAAGCATGGAGAAGACGCCCATGTGGATGCTGAGCCGTCAGGTGGCAGGAACAAGGGGAAGGTGTCTCATCATCAACCTGCCCGGGAGCCCCAAAGGGGTCAAGGAATGCCTGGAGGCGATCCTGCCTTCCCTGCCCCATGCCCTGGAACTTCTCAAAGGAATGGAATCGGAACACAAGGCCCACCACGACCCCAGCTAGGTACAGCCCACTAGAGACGTGACCATGGATTTCCACATCTTCACTCTCTTCCCCCAGATGTTCGAGGGGCCCCTGAGCGAGAGCATCATCAAGAGGGCCAGGGAGCGGGGCCTCATCGACGTCCACCTCCACAACATCCGGGATTTCGCCAGAGACAAGCATCGAATCGTCGACGACTCTCCCTACGGCGGCGGCCCTGGTATGGTGATGAAACCCGAGCCCATCTTCGGCGCGGTCGAAGCCCTTCTGGCCCGCATCAACGAAACCAAGAATCTTGGCGAATCTACCTCGGAGGTAGAGCCTCCACCCATTATCCTTATGAGCCCTAGGGGCCGGGTTTTCAATCACCGGGTGGCCCTGGAGCTATCCAGACACCCCTGCCTCATCATCATCTGTGGACACTATGAGGGGGTGGATGAGCGGGTCAAGAAGCATCTCGTCACCGACGAGATCAGCCTGGGAGACTATGTTCTCACCGGAGGCGAGCTGGCGGCCATGGTGATGGTGGACGCCGTCGCCAGGCTGTTGCCAGGGGTCCTGGGGTCCGAGGAATCGATCCATGGTGAGTCCCACAGCGATGGGCTCCTCCAATTTCCTCAATACACCCGGCCCCCGGACTTTCGGGGATGGGAGGTCCCGGAAGTCCTTCTATCAGGCCATCATGGAGAGATTCAGCGGTGGAGGCGAAGGCAGTCCCTCCTCCTGACCAGAAAGACCCGTCCCGACCTGCTGGAGCCAGTAGACCTGCCCGACGATGAGAAGAAACCGATAGACTGAGGCCACGACTGTGCTGAGTAATCTCATGCCGCTGGAAAGTACCAAAGAGTTGCCCCCCAAATAGGTATCGATTTTCCTTGACCGAACTCTTGGGGAGATGATAAAATTTGCCGCGAGCCCCCAGCCCGTGGTGAGCGTAGCCTAGCGGTTAAGGCGCCAGGTTGTGGCCCTGGAGATCGAGGGTTCGAATCCCTTCGCTCACCCCAAGCTCGTTAAGAGCTGTTTCACCGGGGGGGAAGCGCGCCTGTAGCTCAGCGGACAGAGCATCGGTCTTCGGAACCGAGGGTCGGGGGTTCGAATCCCTTCAGGCGCGCCAGTGCATTCGTACCGTTACAACCGAATGGCCCTGACTCCGCAGAGCTATTCCTTTCATCAGGAGGACCCCGTGAGGCTCGGCAATCTGACCCTGAACGTCATTAGCGATGGCACATTCAAAATGGACGCGGGGGCTCTTTTTGGCGTTGTGCCAAAAACCATGTGGGAGCGAAAGGTTAAGACAGATAGAAGAAACCGGGTCCAGATGGGCCTCAACTGCCTTCTCATTCGGAGCAACAACTACAACATACTGGTGGACACTGGGGTGGGCAAAAAAGAGCCCGATAAGATCAAGGACATCTACGGCCTCTCGACGGGGAAGCTGTTGCGAGGCCTCAAGGACCTGGGCCTAGGGCCCCGGGACATCAACATAGTTTTACTCTCTCATCTCCATTTTGACCATGTGGGCGGTTGCACCCGCTTAAACGGCAAAGGGCAGGTGGTGTGCACCTTTCCTAAGGCCAAATACATGGTCCAGCGAGCCGATTGGGAGGAAGCCACCAACCCTAACGAACGCAATACTGCGGCCTACCACAGAGACGACTTCGAGCCCCTGCTGAACAGCAAGCAACTGGAGTTGCTGGACGGCGACACCGAGGTGGAGAGAGGGGTCAAGGCCATCCTCACCGGAGGCCACTCAGCGGGACACCAGATCGTCGTCACCGGGACCGGCCGCCGCAAAGTGGCGATTCTGGGAGACCTGATAGCTACCACCCACCATCTGCCCTTGCCTTACATACCCGCATTCGATCTGTTCCCTATGGACACCCTGGAGAAAAAAAGGCAGCTTCTCAAGCAAGCAGAGGAGGAAGGCTGGCTTCTGATTTTCAGCCACGATCCTCAGAAGGTGGCGGGCTATCTGGAGCGCCGGAACGGAAGGGTCTACCTGAAAGATGCCCGGGTCTGAGCCCGGCCTTCAACACATGAGCCTTATCGTGCTTC
>JACZVB010000018.1 GCA_022572865.1 Chloroflexota bacterium
TGATCAAGAAACCTCTGTCCCTGGGCGCTGATGAGCTGATTCTGTTGCAGGACGACGCCTTCGAAGATGGTGATGATTACGTCACAGCCTATGCCCTGGCCGCAGCCATCAAGAAGATTGGTGAGTACGACCTCATCATCTGCGGGCGTCAGGCCTCCGATTTCGACTCCGGCGTGGTGGGGGCAGGCATTGGCGAGATACTGGGCCTGCCCGTGATCACTATAGCCCGGGACATTAAGATGACCGATGGGGTCATCCGGGTAGAGCGGGTCGTACCCGATGGATACGAGGTGGTGGAGGCGTCCCCTCCGGTTGTGGTGACGGTGAGCAACGAGCTTGGACAGCCCCGATATCCGACGCTGAGGGGCATCATGGCCGCCGGCAGAAAACAGCCGACTGTCTGGTCTGCACAGGACCTGGGCCTGGACACTACCGCCTCCAGGATGAAGCTCCTGAAGCTTTACCAACCCGATAAGATCTCCCAGTGCGAATTCATCGAGGGGGGGAGCCCTGCTGAGGCAGGTGTCAACCTGGCCCTCAAACTCAGAGAAGCAAAGATCATCTAGACCCTGGTCCCACGACGAAGGAGGAACGTCCTCATGGCCGAAAGTAAAGGAGTGCTGGTTTTTGGCGAAGTGGCCGATGGTGCCCTAAGCAGCACCACCAAGGAACTGCTCGGCAAGGGCAGCGAACTGGCCCAGGCCCTTGGGGAGGACCTGATAGGCGTGGTCCTGGGTGGGGATGTGCAAGGCCCGGCTCAGGAGATGATCGCCGGCGGCGCAGGCAAAGTATATGCTGCCGGAGACTCCATACCGGCAGAATACGACCCGGATATATACGTAGCGGCCCTGGCCAATCTGTGTAAAGAGATCTCCCCCAATATTCTATTGTTGGGTCACACCGTCATTGGGAGGGACCTTGCCCCCAGGCTGGCCTTCCGCCTGGACACTGCGGTGGGGACAGACTGCATCGACCTGTCCATCGATCCCGATTCTAAATTGATGGTGCAGTCCAGACCGGTCTACGGGGGTAATGCCCAGGCAGAAGTCGTTGTCGAATCCGCCCGGCCCCAGATGGCGACGGTCAGGCCCAAGACGATGACCCCCCTGGAGGCAGACCCGTCCAGGAGTGGGGACGTGGTATCTTGGGAGCCTGGTGTAGACGCCTCTACATCCAGGACTAAGGTTGTGGACAGGGTCAGCGCTGAGGCGACAGGCATGAAATTGGAAGAGGCCCCGGCCATCGTCGCCGGTGGCCGGGGGCTTGGCAGCGCTGAGGCGTTCAAGGAGCTAGAGGGCTTGGCCACCACCCTGGGTGGCCTGGTTGGCGCTACCAGGGCCGCCTGTGATTCCGGCTTCATATCCCCATCGGTCCAGATCGGCATCACCGGCAAGGTAGTAAGCCCAAACCTGTACATAGCAGTGGCCCTGTCTGGGGCCAGTCAGCACATGTCCGGCTGCCTCGGCTCCAAGGTGATAGTAGCCATCAACAAAGACCAGGACGCCAATGTTTTTAAGGACTCCCAGTACGGGGTAGTGGGAGATTACAAGGAGATACTTCCCGCCTTTCACGAGAAGTGCAAAGAGCTTCTCTCCTCCTCATAGGCAGGAGGAAAGGGCCCGGCCACTCAATCAAGGAGTTTTCTATCAGTTCTGGCTAGCCAGACGGCCTTAGGAAACCCATAGCAGGAAGAGGGTGCCCATGGACGGTGATTTCCGATTCGATCCGGATGAGCTCGCCAGCAGTATAGAGTCCGCTCAGGTCATCTCGATATTCTTTCCCCTTCTCCGAAAATCCCTGATCCTGGACACAAGGATCGACATCGAGGACGGCCCGATGGTGAAGGTGGTTCCCATGGTAGACTCCCTCGAGGAGCGATGTCGGGCTCTGAAGAGGCTGAGGCCCCGGCTCCCCCGCCTAACGCCCGAAGACGTTACATTCATCCCCTGGCCCAAGTACGTTAGCAGCCTCAAGCGCCTGGGGTTGTGGGACAAGATCGTGCAGCGGGTAGCGGCCACGGGTTCTAAGGATGCGGTGGGAAAGTGCAACCGGTGCTACCAGACCCTGGTGGACCTGGACGGCGCGGAGCTGGCCGCAGTGATCAAAGGAGAGAACTACTACACTCTCTGGGAGGCCCACAGGTAGCCGTTCGACTATAGATGGAAAGAGCCAGGGGCCCGACTGCTGACGTCGGCCCCTCTATTTATCCGGTAGGCGAGCTAACGGGTTAAGTAACCAATTTGCCTGGTACTTGACTGCGGCAAGGCTTGCCTGTGGGGTTAAGAGGCCGATTTCTGGGCCTTCTCGACGACTTTCTGGGTTATATGGGAAGGGACCTCATCGTATCGGACAAACTGAGTGGTGAAGGAGCCCCGGCCCTGGGTCAGAGACCTGAGGTCTACGGCGTATCTCACAATTTCTGCCATGGGGGCCTCGGCCTCGATGACCGTCATTCCATCCTGAGGAATCATCCCCAGCACCCTGCCCCTCTTGGTGTTCAGGTCTCCTATAACGTCGCCGGTGAAGCTATCGGGGACGGTGATTTTTAAACTCATGACCGGTTCCAGCAGGGCCGGATTCGCGTCGGCCGCCCCTTTCTTGAATGCGTGAGAGCCGGCTATCTTAAAAGACATGTCCGATGAGTCCACCGGATGGGAGCTGCCGTCGTACAGGGTTACCTTCAAGTCCACCATCGGGTACCGGGCCAGCACTCCCTCCTTGGCCGCCTCCATAACCCCCTTCTCCACTGCGGGAATGTAGTTCTTGGGCACATTGCCCCCGACTACCTTGTGTACGAACTCCACCCCCGCACCCCTGCCCTGGGGCTCCATTCGTAAGAGGACGTGACCGTACTGGCCATGACCTCCCGTCTGCTTCTTGTGCTTGTACTCCGTCTCTATGGGCACGGTGATGGTCTCCATGTAGGGGACCCGGGGCGCCTCCGTCGTCACCTCTACCGAGAACTTGCGCTGCAGTTTTTGTACCGTGATGTTGATATGGGACTCGCCCATTACCCAGAGCAGGGTTTCGCCGGTGTCCGGCTCCTTCTCCACCCTCAGGGTCGGGTCCTCCTCCACCAGCTTCGACAGGGAGGTGCCCATTTTATCTACGTCGGCCTTGGTCTTGGCAAAAACCGCCACCGCCAGGGGCGAGGGCGGAAACTCCACCTTTGGAAGGGCCAGGGGGCGGTCTTTGTTGCAAAGGGTATCTCCGGTGCTGCTCTCTGACAGCTTGCCCACGGCGCCTATGTCCCCTGCCACTACATGAGGCGCAGGTTCCTGGGACTTCCCCCGGGCCGTGAACAGCTGGGAGACCCGCTCTGTGGTGCTCTTATCCGCGTTCCAGACCTGGGAATCGCTGTAGAAGGTGTTGGAACAGACGCGAAAGTATGAGAGCTTGCCAACGTAGGGGTCGGCGGTGGTCTTGAAGATGAAGACCGCCAGGGGAGCGCTGCCATCCCCCTCCAGGGTAACCTCTTCATGGCTGAGCAGGTCCGTGGCCACTGCTGTGGGCCTCTCCAGCGGGGAGGGAAGGTAGGCGCAGATGGCGTCCATTATGCGGCCTACGCCGATGTTCTTCAGGGCGGAGGAGGCCAATACCGGCACTATGGCCCCGGACTTGGTCCCTTTGGCCAGGCCCATGACCAGCTCATCTTCGGTCAGCTCTTCCCCTTCCAGGTATTTCATCGTCAGTTCATCGTCGACCTCGGCGATGGCCTCGGTCATCGTGTCCCTGAGCTGGTTGGCCTGGTCTGTAAGGTCTGCCGGCGCATCCTCTTCCTTACCATCGGGGCCGTAGGCCTTCATGGAGATCAGATCGATCACACCCTTGAAGCTGGACTCTGCGCCGACAGGTGTCTGGACCGCGATGCACTTCCTGCCGAATCGCTGCCTGATGGCCTCGAGGGTTTGGTGAAAGTCGGCGTTTTCTCTGTCCATCTTGTTAAGGATGATAACAGTGGGGAGGTCTCTCTTCTTGATCTCTCTCCACATGAACTCCGTGCCCACCTCGATACCCGAGGCGGTGCACAGCACCAGGACAGCGGCATCGGCCACCTGGAGGGCGGCCACAACCTCCCCCACGAAATCGGCGTACCCGGGGGTGTCTATCAAATTGATCTTAGTGTCGTTCCATTCATAGGGGAGAAGGGAGATCTGGATACTGGAAGTACGGCGGACCTCTTCAGGTTCGTAATCGGATGTGGTGGTGCCGGTGTCTACCTTACCCAGGCGGTTTATGTGGCCTGCGTTGAACAACATCGCCTCGGAGAGAGAAGTCTTGCCGGCGCCGCTGTGGGAAAGAAGCACGACGTTTCTTATAGCATCAGGCTTATAGCTCCGCATAACACACCTACCTCCCCTAATGTGTTTAGCAAAAGCTAATTCTAGAGGAACCTTCCGTCCCCTGCAACCACCAGCGGCCCTTCTTTAGGGGAAAGATGGCCTATGGGGCTATGCTATCCTTTTTTAGGGGGTATGTTCACTCTGATACACAGGGCCGTATTATCATTTTTCCGCTCCAGGGCGCTGAGGCGCGGCGCCCTGGGCCTAGTAGCGATATTCCTCCTGGTGTTCCTGGCGTCCAGCTCGGGGCCGGAGGATAGGATCGGCGATATCGTAGGGGACCGGGGCTACAACCTGCTGTCCTGGGAGCTCAGCAACTTCTTTGACAAGTGGGTTCACAAAGCGACCTCGATATTCGGGGGCGATGGCGGGTCAAACGAGCGAAGCCTGGCCAGGGTGGAAGAGTACTTCAGGCTGAATCAGGAGATAGATCTGCTGGATGGCGATATCTCTCGCTCGATATCGAGGGGTGAGGGAGACGTAGGACCGCTGCTGGAACGACGCCAGGGCCTGGACACGAAACGGAGGAGGCTGCGGAACGAGGTGGAGGAGATAATAGAGGGCCAGATAAGCAAGGCGCTGGCCCGGGAAGGCCTCTCCTGGAAGTTGCCTTTCCTGGATTCAGATGGATACCTGTTTCCGCCGGTGGACTTTCGGTTCGATGACTCTCCGGCCCTGCTGGCCCTGTCCCCTCGGGACCAGATCGATCTGATCTCTACACGGCTCCTGGACCCCGACATTACCCTAGATAGCAGAGTAGAGATAGAGCTGGGAATCGAGGAAGGAGACAACATCTCGGCCCTGGTCACGGGCACCGGTGGTGTGGCCACCTTCCCCAGCGTTATACCCAACTCCATTTCCATCAGGAGGACCCTGCGCATCGTGGCCCACGAATGGGTGCACCACTACATGATCTTCCATCCCCTGGGCCTAAACTACTGGGCCGATGCCGACATGATCAGCGTGAACGAGACCATCGCAAACGTCATCGGCGACCAGATAGGGGATGCCGTGTTCCAGGCCTACTACGCAGGCCGGATGGATGACCCGGACCGGGAGCAGGACACAGTTTCCGGCGAGGACGACTTCGATTTCAACCGCGTGATGCGGGAGACCAGGTTGAGGGTCGACGAGTTGCTGGCCGAGGGTAAGGTGGAGGAGGCCGAGAGGTTCATGGAAGAGCGTAGGCTCTTCATAGCGGAGAATGGCATCTTTCTTCGCAGGTTGAATCAGGCCTTCTTCGCCTTCAACGGCACCTACGCCGACCGTCCCGACTCGGTGAGCCCTATCGGTGGGCAGGTGAAGGAGGTCAGGGCCGGGAGCAGGTCGGTTAAGGATTTCATTGGAACGGTGTCCCGGGTATCGAGCTACCAGGAGTTTCTGGAGCTGCTGGAACAGTAGCGGGCGAAGGCGCTGGAAGAATTGAGATGCATCCAGGGAAGCTATAGTAGAATACCCTGTCGACGGGCCTGAGGTCCAGGTGAATGCCCATTGGCGAATGGTTCTGGGTCTGTAGAGACATCTTGAAAGGAGAAACGAGTGGCGGGACCACTGGAGGGAATCAGGGTTCTTGACCTGACCAGGGTTTTGGCGGGGCCTTACGCCACCATGGTCCTCTGTGACCTGGGGGCCGAGGTGATCAAGGTGGAGCGGCCCGATGGCGGGGATATGGCCCGGGGCACGGGACCCTTCATAGACGGCGAAAGCTCCTATTTCCTGAGCCTCAACCGGGGCAAGAAGAGCGTTATCCTGGACCTGAAGGACGAGCAGGGGAAAAGGCTGTTCCTTGAGCTGGTGAAGAAGTGCGATGTCCTGGTTGAGAACTTCGTCCCCGGGGTCATGGACCGGCTGGGGGTGGGGTATGAGGTGGTCAAAGAGCACAACCCTCGCATCATCTACGCATCGGTCTCGGGATTTGGGCAGACGGGTCCCTATACCAAGAGGCCGGCCCTGGACATCATCGTCCAGGGAATGGGCGGTATGATAAGCATCACGGGTGAGCCGGGTGGGCCGCCCATACGCCCCGGGGCCTCTCTGGGCGACATAGCGGCGGGCCTCTTTACGGCCGTCGGTATACTGGCCGCGCTGCACGAGAGGGAGCGGAGCGGCCAGGGCCAGATGCTGGACGTGGCCATGCTGGACTGCCAGCTAGCCTTGCTGGAGAACGCCTTCGCCAGGTATTTCGCCACCGGCCAGGTGCCGGGCCCGATAGGCACTAGGCATCCCGTCACCACCCCATTTCAGGTGTATGAGACCAGTGATGGACGTATAACCGTCGCCTTCGTAGGAGGGGCAAAGGACCAGTGGCCCCTGTTTTGCGCCCTCCTGGACCGGGTGGACCTGATAGACGATGAGCGTTTCCAGAACAGCTGGTCCCGCACCCAGCACTACGACGAGCTGAACCCGATGATAGTAGAAGGGATGAAGAAAAAGACCTCCGGCCAGTGGTTGAAGGAGCTGGAGGAGGCCCGCATACCCTGCGGCCCGGTAAACGATATAATCCAGGTGGCCCAGGACCCTCAGGTGCGGGCCCGAGATATGATAACGGAGGTGCCTCACCCCAAAGGGGGGAGTGTGAAGGTGGTAAACAGCCCCATCAAACTGTCCAGGACCCCTGCCCTGGTCAAGGGCCCGGCGCCGGGCCACGGGGCCCACACCAAGGCGGTACTGGAGGAGCTCCTGGGATTGGATAGCGACGTTACCGACCCTTCTTCATAGGGTATGTTACGCGCATGGCGCGGGGAGAGACAGTAAACTTAGGGCCTGGCACTCATTGACACCTCAGAAATCGTTGCGCTAGAATGATTCTCTGGCCTCTAGGGCCTGGAGGAGCCATAATGCTCGAAATGACCATCGAAAGCATCCGCGTGAGCCTGATGAACTACCAACGGGTGGTGATCCTGAAAGAGAAGGAAGCCGACCGGTATCTGCCCATCTGGATCGGGCCCTCGGAGGCGGACGCTATAGCGGTCAAGCTTCAGGACGTATCGGTCCCCAGGCCTCTGACCCACGATCTGCTTCAGTCGATCATCGTGGACCTGGGCGCAATGGTGAGCTCCATCGTTGTGTCGGAGCTGACCGACGATACCTTCTACGCCAAGATAATACTGGAGACGAATGGGAGGAAGGTGGAGATCGATTCCAGGCCCAGCGATGCCCTGGCACTGGCTGTCCGGGTCAAAGCCCCCATATACGTTGAGGAAACGGTGCTGGATAAGGCCGGCGTGGTCCTGGATAAGGAGACGGGGAAGCCGATCATCCCTTCGGATTCCTCCGGCGACCCCGCGCCCGTTGATGAAGAAGAACTGAAGAGGCTATCGGCCTTCACTGACTTCGTGGACGGCCTGGACCTGGAGGATTTCGGCCAGGGGAAACCCAAGGGGGAGTCCAAGTAAAGGGCCCCAGGCGGCTGCCCTATATGTAGGCCCGAGGTCCCTAAAGAGATCAATCGTCAAGTAAGACGGCGCCCCAATCTAAGGGTGCCGTCTTTTTCTAGCCTCCCCTACCCGTCCGTTAAAAAATCCTATAAAGCGGGAAGCGTTCTGACGCCGAGTCCCGAGTATCGAGGCGAGGCGGGCCCTGGGAGCCTGCCCTGAGCTTGTCGAAGGGATGGGCAAAGGTGTTATTAAACACTCCCCTGGAACCCGCGTTGACCCTTGGAAAAAGTTCGTGATATAATGCACGACTTGGAGCGGGGTGGGGCGTGAATAGAAGCCAGTGGGTGGATATTCTACGGCTCCTGGGGCTGGGATGGTACGTGGTCACTGCGATAGGATTGGGAGTGGCCGCGGGCCTACTCTTAGACCACTGGATTGATACCTCTCCGATATTCGTGCTTGCAGGGCTCGCCTTAGGACTGATAGCGGCCTTCTGGGGGATGTATCGGATGTTGACGCCCCTGCTAAAGGGAGATTTCAAGAGCAAGGACGATAGTTAGTGGGACTTCTGCGCCGACCCAAAGTACTCCTGGCCATTGGCCTGGTGCTTGGCTCTCTCATAATTAGCCATACCATACTCCGGTTCCCCTTTCCCCCCATCCAGATCAAGCCCGAGGCGCTGCGCAAAGAGCTGATCTCCTTCGGGGGGTTCGGCGATTTCAACCTCACCAACACCATGCTCTCCTCCTGGTTGGGGCTGACTGTCATCTTAGCGTTGACCTATTTCGCCACCCGAAAGCTGGGGCTGGTCCCCCGGGGCTTACAGAACCTGGTGGAGGCGGTCCTGGAGTGGCTGTACAGCATCGTGGTGTCGGTGGCCGGGCCCGGAAACGCCCGCCGTTTCTATCCCCTTGTGGCCACCATTTTCATATTCGTCATCATCAACAACTGGATCAGCCTGCTGCCCGGGTACGGCACCGTTGGAAAGATGGAGCTGGCCGATGAGGTCATCGAGGAGGTCATAGAGGAGAAGGCTGCAGACGCCGATCCCGAAGTGACTTTACATCTAGCGGAGCAGAAGTTCGAGGAGTTCTTTAATTGGAGCGAGGATGAGCGGGCCGCAGCTCCTTCCGATCACCTCGGCAAGCTGATCTTTGAGGAGTTGGAGAATACGGACCTCCACATATACGATAAGGTCGGCCCATTCAGGGTGATGCCCTTCCGCACATCCAAGCAGAAGATGTCTGCGCTGGAGTATTCAGAGGAGTATGTCACCTTCGATGATGGTGAGATCCATTTCGAGCAGCCCGAGGACAAGCGGATCGGCCTGCTCATCCCCTACTTGAGAAATGCCAACACCGGTCTGAACACCACCCTGGCCTTGGCCCTGGTAGCGATGTTCTTCGTGGAGTTCTGGGGTGTAAGGACCCTGGGCATCTTCGGATACGGCTCCAAATTTTTCAACTTCAGCGGATTTCGCAATGGTCTGACTACAGGGCTCATTGACCTGTTCGTCGGGATGCTGGAGGCTATCAGCGAGATCGCCAGGCTCATTAGTTTTACCTTCCGTCTCTTCGGCAACATGTTCGCCGGAGAGATCCTCATCTTCGTGATGATGTTCCTGATCCCCCTGGGCCTGGCGGTGCCCTTCTACGGCCTGGAGCTGTTTGTGGGATTCATACAGGCCACCATATTCGCTGTGCTGGCCCTGATGTTCGCCACCATAGCCGTTACGGCCCACGACCATGAAAAACATAAGGAGGATGTGGGGCAGCCCGCGGCGAATCCCGAACTGGACCAGAGGGAAGAGGTTGCCGATACTACCCCGTGACCCTTTACTACGATCTTCCTCATTAAAGCAACTAAAGGAAAATAATGGCAAACAGCAGCATTAGGAGGCCGCATGCTTGAGTTTATTGGTCTGATTTTGGCGGAGATAGGCGACGAAGGCCTGGGCTCCATAGGCACGGGACTGGCCATCGGTTTGGGTGCCTTGGGCCCGGGACTGGGAATCGGCATCCTGGTAGGCAAGGCCATGGAGGCCCTGGGGCGCAACCCGGAGGCGGAGACCGCCATTCGCGCCAACATGATCCTGGGTATCGCCTTTGCCGAAGCGGTGGCCATTTACGCTTTGGTAGTGGCGGTCATAATCAAGTTCGTTTAGCCAGTGGCGGAGGGCGGGTGCCCGCGACCTGCTGAAAGGAGGGGCCATTGGGAGAGCTAGGAATCAATCTGCCGGGGCTGGTGGTGCAGCTATTCAACGTAGCTCTGATCTTGATTATCCTGCGCCTGCTCTTATATAAGCCCATTCTGGGGTTACTAGACCGGCGCTCCATTAGAATCAAGGAGAGCCTGGAGGCCGCAGAGCGGGCCCAGACCGAATCGGCCCGCAGCGAAGAGCAGGTCAAGAAGATATTGAGCGAAGCCCGGCAGGAAGGACAAGGTCTGATAAATCAGGCGGCTGAGATGGGCGAGCGGGTAAGGGAGGAGGCCAGGGACAAGGCCAAGGAGGAGGGCGAGGCCCTGATCTCCAGGGCCAGGAGCGAGATCGGACGGGAGAGGGACGAGGCCGTCGAGAAGGTGCGCCGAGAGTTCTCCAGCCTGGCTATCCTGGCTGCGGAGAAGGTCATCGACACCGAGTTGGACGAGAAGCGACATCGCAAGCTCATCGACTCCGTCCTGGAGGAGAGCCTGACCTCCACGGA
>JACZVB010000347.1 GCA_022572865.1 Chloroflexota bacterium
GAAGAGGTGCTTGACGAGGGGCGTGGGTTCGACGGCTCCACTATCAAGGGTTTCGCACGCTACGATGAGCGGGACATGGTGGCCATGCCGGATCCCGCCACCTTCCGCCTGCTGCCCTGGCGACCCAAGCAGGACGCGGTGGCCCGGATGTTCTGCGATATCCTGACCCCGGACGGCATGCCCTTTGAGGGCGACTCCCGCCACGTGCTGAAACGGAACCTCCAGCGGGCCTCGGACCTGGGCTACACTTACTACGTAAGGCCCGAGATGGAGTTCTTCTACTTCAAGGGCTCCGAAGGGACCGAGCCCCTGGACCAGGGCGGCTATTTCGACATGACCCCCATCGATGTCGCCACGGAGCTCCGCAGGGAGACGGTCCTGGTCCTGGAGGAGATGGGCATCGGGGTCGACTCCAGCCATCACGAGGCCGCCGTCAGCCAGCACGAGATTGACCTCCACTACACCGATGCGATGACCATGGCCGACAACATAATGACCTTCCGCCTGGTAGTGAAGGAGGTGGCCCTCAAACACGGTGTTTACGCTACCTTCATGCCCAAGCCGGTATACGGCGTCAACGGCAGCGGTATGCACGTCGACCAGGCCCTCTTCCAGGGCGAGAGGAACGCCTTCTACAACGCCGAGGAGGAGTTCCACATCTCTCAAGAGGCAAGATGGTTCGTAGCGGGACTCCTGCGACACGCCCCGGAGATCACCTGCGTGACCAACCAGTGGGTCAACTCCTATAAGCGTCTGATCCCAGGGTTCGAGGCCCCCGTCTTCGTGACCTGGGCCAGGACCAACCGGGCCGACCTGATCCGCATACCGGAGTCGGACATCGGAAACGACAAATTCACCCGCATCGAATACCGCGCCCCCGATCCCGCCTGCAACCCCTACCTGGTCTTCAGCGTGATGCTTGCCGCGGGCCTGGAGGGCATAGAGGGTAGGTATCCTGTCCCCAACCCCGCGGAGGAGGATGTGGCCGAGATGGGGCCGGAGGAGAGGGAGCGCAGGGGTGTGCAGACCCTCCCCGGCAGCCTCTGGGAAGCGATAATCAAGGCCGAAGAAAGCAGCCTGCTTCATCGGTGTCTGGGTGAGCATGTGTTCAACAGCTTCCTGGAGAACAAGAAGATCGAGTGGGACAGCTACAGGTCTCAGGTCACGGACTACGAGCTAAAGCGGTACCTTCCCGTTCTGTAACCCCTCGGTTTCTACGGTCATTGGCCCCATTGTGAGGAGTTTTCCTGGAAAAGCCTTGTCTAAAACAGCGGGGACATAAACCAGCCAGGACAGTTCGGTCGTGCCATCTCGCCCCCGTCTGGAAGTGTTGTCCATAGCGACATATCTTGCTCTATAATCTGCGGGGGTTGTAGGGGGCGGAGCCCCCTGGAGACATACCTGGGGGGAGAGGTGGGCATTAAAACATCTGCACCAGTGTGCATTATCTCGAGGAGGATAAGATGGCAGAGAAGCTGTTTGACCTGACTGGCCGGGTGGCCCTCGTGACGGGAGCGTCGTCGGGGTTTGGGGTGACCTTCGCCCACGGCCTGGCCGATGCGGGGGCCGACGTGGTGGTGGCGGCCCGACGCCTGGAACGGCTGGAGAAGACGGCCGAGGGAGTACGGGAGCGGGGCCGCCGGTGCCTGGTGGTACAGACCGATCTTACTCAACCCGACCAGATTGAGAACCTCGTGTCCCGGGCCATGGAGGAGTTCGGCAGGCTGGACATCCTGGTCAATAACGCCGCAAGGGGCGGCATGGCCATGTGGATGGAAACGACCACCCTGGAAGAGTACAGGCTGATAATGGATACCAACCTGACAAGCGTGTTCCTGCTCACCCAGCGGGCGGGAAGGGAGATGCTGGCCCGGGGCTGGGGGCGGATCATCAACATCTCCTCGGTGGAGGGTGTCCAGGCCGCGCCGGAGAAGGACCCCAGCTTCGGCTACTGCACCGCTAAACATGCCATGGCCGGCCTCACCAAGGAAACGGCCAAGCAGTGGGCCAAGAGGGGAGTCACCGTCAACCAGATCGGGCCTGGATTCTTCCACACCGAGCTGACCGACAGGTTTCTCAGCGACCCCAAGATGAAGGCCGAGCTTGCGGCCCTGGCGCCCATGGGACGGGTGGGCCAGCCGGAGGAGTTGATGGGTCTGCTTTTGCTCCTGGCCTCGGAGGCATCCAGCTACATAACTGGACAGACCATCATGGTGGACGGGGGATGGAGCATCTGGTAGGCATGTTTACAACCCTCACCCCCCAGCCCATTCTCCCATTGCAAAGGAGCGAGCGCTGATTATGGGGGGTTGATGGCTCAGGATTTCTGGAAAGGCCAAAGCTGTCCTAGATGCCTCCCGAAGAAAACTCTACGATTCGTTGCCACAGCGAGTCCATTAGGGTTAGAAGTGACCTGACTACGAAGTTGCAGAGCGCAACGTTCAATCGAGCACTAAGGAGCCGACATGCCCCCGAAGATATGCCTCAATATAGTAACCCCACCACTCACGAAGGTCTCCGATGTCGCAATCGCGTGCGAACGAGTTGACCTGCACGCAATCGGCCTTGCAGATTCGCCCCTGGTCGCGCCGGAGCTCTACCTCTCCTGTGGGGTTAGTTTGTTAGCCACGTCCCGCCTTAACGCGTTCACCGCGGTCACCAATCCGGTTACCCG
>JACZVB010000019.1 GCA_022572865.1 Chloroflexota bacterium
CTCCGTCATCTGTAGAGAGGAAGATCCCTTTCGTCGTGCCGGCGTAAAGGGCGGCCTTGGAAGTCGATGACGGTGTTATGATCAGCGACCCGACGTTTATGGTGCCGATTCCCCTGCTTATGTGCAACCAGGAATCGCCTCCATCCTCGGAGCGAAATATTCCTATGGAGGTGTTGTCGTATAGGGTCTGGTCCTCCTTCCACGAGGGGGATATGACCAGGCTCGGAAAACCCGGCAGATCGAGGTCGGTGGATGGGGTCTCTCTATAGCTCTTGGGCGCGGCCCAGGGAGCCAGGATCCCGACGCCATAGAAGATGACTATCACTATCAGGGCAGTGAAGGCCACCTTCTTATGAATGAGACGCCGCGCTGCCTGGGTCCAGGCTCCTCCCCTGGACTCAGGCACAAATACATCTTCGTCGGAGCCGCGTATCGCCAAGCTACCTCGTCCTCAACACACTACTCTGGATAAAGCGTAAGGGCGTGGAGCAAAATCGGATATTTTTAGTCATACCTGATCCTCGGGTCCAGGAACCCATAAAGGATGTCCACCATCAGGTTGGCAAGAACGAAGGAGATGGCGATCAAAAGGACCACGGCCATGATCACAGGATAGTCACGGTTGAATATGGAGTCGACGGTCAGTCTGCCGATGCCCGGAATGCCGAACAGCCCCTCGGTAATGAAGGCGCCGGTCACCAGGTCTCCCATTGACAATCCCACGACGGTAACTATGGGTATGAACGCGTTTCTGGCGATGTGACGGCGGCGGACGACAAATTCCTTCAGACCCTTGGACCTGGCGGTCCTGATGTAGTCCTGGCCCAGCACATCCAGGGTGCTGGCCCTCATCAGCCTGGTAAGTATCGCTATGCCGGGGACCCCCAAAACAAAGGCGGGCAAGATTATGCGGGTGTCGAAAAACCCTCCCCATCCTGAGCTAGGCAGCACGTCCAGCCATATCACAAAGACCAGAAGCAGCAGGGGAGCGGTTAGCAGCACCGGCACGGAGACGAAAATCAGGGTCACGGATACTATTACCGGGTCAATCCATCGTCCTTGGTTCATAGCGGCTATCAGGCCCAGGGGAATGCCTCCCAGAACTGAGACGATAGTTGCGGCGATGCCTAGCTGGGCCGAAATCCAGATCTTCCCGGAAATCAGACTGGCCACCGATTGGCCCCTAAAGGTAAAGCTCTCCCCAAAATCACCATGGAAGGCGTTCCAGACATACCGCCCGTACTGCACGAAGAACGGATCATCCAGGCCCCGCTGCGCTCGGATTCGCTCTATCACAGCGGGGTCCCTGTGCTGTCCCACCAGTACCGAGACCGGGTCTCCCGGTCCATAGGTCCCCAGGGCGAAGGTTATGAAGGATACGGCAAACAGTACGACGGGCATCCACGTCAGACGGCGCAGAATATAAGTGCGCATTCCCCAGTCCCCTACTTCAAACCTTGCCTGTTGCCCAGTATAGGACTAGTTTCAGGCGTAGTATATTGAAAGGGCGCCCACAGGGCGCTTTCCAGGTCAGCCGCTGCGGATTCTTGGAGGCCCGTGGTCTCATGATAGACATTCAAAGGCGTAGGGGCCATCGGCAACCCGATGATAGAGTTGGCGGAGACCACCACCGTCGCCTTCCCCATACTCATCTCGTCTATCTATACGAGCCGAGAAGGGATGGGGCCCCTGGGCCGGCCCCAAGGCCCCTTCTTCAAGCCGTTTCGC
Organism: Chloroflexota bacterium; assembly: GCA_022572865.1. The sequence goes on from JACZVB010000019.1 coordinate 1,729, forward strand.
CTACTGCGACTCTAAATAGATGTTCTTGAGCTTGGGAACAATTAGAGGAGTCAAGATGTAGTTCTTGACGTGGGATTTTATCAGAACGTACCTGTCCCCCTCATACCATTTGGGGATCCACGGCGACTCGTTTACTATTATCTGTTCGGCCTGTTGATACAGGGCTATACGGGTTTCCACGTCCGCTTCCGTCCTGGCCTGCTCAAGAAGCCGGTCTACCTCAGAGTTGGTATAGCCGGTATGGTTGTTGGAGCTTTCACTGTGGAACAGGATGTCCAGAAAGTCCTGTGGATCGGGATAGTCCGCCACCCATCCCAGGGTGAACATCTGGTATCTCCTCCGGTCCAGGTCGTTCAGGAAGGTGGCGAACTCGGACTGCTGTATCTCAACATCCACTCCCAGGAACCTCCGCCACATCTCCAGGACTACTTCTGTGTCCAGACCCACGGCGCCGCCACCGCCCGGCACCGAAAGTATTATGGTGGGCAGGTTGGCTGCCGCCTTGGCGGAGGCCTGGCTCAACAGAAGGATGCGCTCATCGGGGTCACTGGTCATGTCGGCTTGCAGCAACAGCTCTGTGATCTCGGGGTCGCCCTGCCCGTAGCTGGACTCCGCCATGAGCCGCATCGCCTTCTCAGGATCGTAGTGCAGGCCCTCCAGGTTTTGGTTGAATCCAGGGAAGCCCGGGGGCAGGATTCCGTAGGCAGGTGTTACCAGGTTGGAGAGGACCGCGTCGGCGATAAGCTCCTTGTTGATTGCCAGGTTTAGCGCCTGTCTCACCTTGATGTCGTCGAAGGGCGCCATCTGGGTGTTCAACCCTATGTAGCTGATGCTATAGTCGGGCGGGGAGATGTTCAGGTCCCTGTTTAGCTCTTCCGTGGGGTCTAGGACCCTGTCTATGTCAGCCAGGCCGACCCCCGTGAAATCTATCTCGTCGTTTTCATACATGGTCATGCCCACCCCACCGCTGAGGATGAAGTTCACCGCATCCAGGTGAGGCGGGCCATTGTAGAACAGCTCATTACGCTCAAACCTAATGCTCTCTCCTATCTCCCACTTCACCATTTTGAATGGCCCGGTGCCGTTGGGCCTGGAGGTCCAGTCGGTGCCCGATTCTACGTTTTCCTTGTCCACGACAAAGGCCGTCGGGTAGGTCAGCTTGGCCAGGAAGTAAGGTTTAGCGGCGTCGATGGTTATCTCCAGGGTATAGTCATCCAGCACTCGGATTCCGCTTACGCTGTTTGCCGTCCCGTTCAGCATGGCCTTGGCCCCGACGATGTCGTTCAGGTAGAGATCGGCCACCGTGGACTCGGTAGCCGGGTTTAGGGTCCGTTCCATGCTGTATTTGAAGTCGTGCGCGGTTACGGGCTTGCCGTCGTGAAATTTGACATCCGTCCTCAGGCGGAAGGTATAGGTACGACCGTCGTTTGTGACATCCCAACTCTCGGCTATATCGGGGATTATGAACAGGTCTGTGTCTATGCTTACCAATCCGCTGTAGATCTCCACTACCAGGGCCGCCGAGGTGGTATCGCTGGTGAGGGCCGGGTCCAGGGTCGGTGGGTCGCCAAAGAGCCTGGTGAACTCCCCGCCGGCAAGAGGGTCACTACCGGCGGTTGCGGATAGGGGCGTGGACGCCAGCGCACCGCTTTCGGAGGGTATCGAGGTGGGGGTGGGCAGCGGTGCGAAGCCCGGCGTTGCCGTGGGCGCGGTGCTCGGTTGTGATGAGGTATCACCTCCACCGCCGCACGCAGCCGCCACTAAGACCCCTATCAGGGCCAGGCCTATGAATAGTCTCTTGCTTTTAAGCAGTGCCATCCTCATCTCCATCCGTTGACCGCTATGACGATATTAAGAGGCGGGACGTTCTATGATACTAAGTTAGCATAACCCATTCAATGGGTGTGGGACAGTTGACTGAGTCCCGTAATTTGATCCTCCATTGATGTTTAACGCTGGCACTGTTGCAAAGTTTCTGCCCTCAGTCACTAAGTTTCTGCCCTCAGTCACCAAGTTTCACCCTCAGACCGGTATCTCGATACCAGGAGACCGGGGTAGGACTGGCTGGCGGAGCCGGCGCCGTCAAAGGCAATTCGTCATTGACATTCCCCTTTGGTAGAGCTAGACTACCTTTCCCGTTGGACGGGGCTCCTTATCCCGGCCATCCCTCCTTTGTTCTCACAGATGTAGCAGCGCCATTTGAGGAACTCGCGTGGTAAATATTGCCACCAGGAGCTTCGAAGAAGATACCCTGGAGAGGGCAGCGAACGGCGAGTCCATCACCAGGGATGAGGCCTACAGACTCGTGAGGTTCGATGGCACCCTGATCCCGGCCCTCATGGACTGTGCAAGCCGCATCCGGCAGAAGCACAAGGGCCGCATGGTTTCCTACTCCAGGAAGGTATTCATACCCCTGACCAATCTCTGCCGGGACAAGTGCGGCTACTGCACCTTCGTCAAATCACCCAAGCACCTGGAGGCCAGGACCATGACTCCCGAGGAGGTGCTGGCCGTCGCAGAGGCGGGTCGAAAGGCCGGGTGTAAAGAGGCCCTCTTCAGCCTGGGTGAGAAACCTGAAGAGGTGCATCCTCTGGCCAGGAAGCATCTGGAACAGCTGGGCTATCCTTCCATGACCGCCTACCTTATCGACATGTGCCGCCTGGTTTACCGGGAGACGGGACTGCTGCCCCATTCCAACTCGGGGGTCCTGGAGCGGGAGGAGGTGGCCCAGCTCAAGGAGGTGACCGTCAGCATGGGGTTGATGCTGGAGAACATCAGCCCTCGCCTTCTGGAGAGGGGCCAGGCCCACTACGGCTGCACGGGCAAAGCCCCGGAGCTCCGGATAGCAACCATGAGCTATGCTGGTGAGATGAAGATACCCTTTACCACGGGCATCCTAATCGGCATCGGTGAGACCCCGGAGGAGAGGGTCGACTCCCTCTTCGCCATTAAAGAGCTCCATGAAGAATACGGCCACATTCAAGAGGTGATAATCCAGAACTTCCGTGCCAAGCACGACACCCGTATGCGGGGCTTCAAAGAGCCGACGGCCCTTGACATGGTGGTCACCATCGCTGTGGCCCGCCTGGTGCTGGGTGGCCAGATGAACATCCAGGCCCCGCCCAACCTCACTCCAGATGCTTACCAGTTCTACCTGACCGCGGGCATCAACGACTGGGGCGGAGTGTCGCCGGTCACAAAGGATTTCATCAATCCCGAGAAGGCCTGGCCCAAGATTGTCGAGCTGAAGGAAAGGACTGAAGATGCAGGCTTTGTCTTTAGGGAGAGGCTGGCCATCTATCCCGAATACATAGTGGAAAAACCCGGGTACGTGAACCCCTCTATGAGGGACACAATGCTGGATTGGACGGACCAGGACGGCTACGTGCGGGAAGAGGAGACGCGATGGTAACCGAGATCGACTCCCCTGGGGTGGTCGGGACATCTCTCGACCGTATACTAGGGGTAATAGACCTGAACACATCTCATATACTCGATAGGGCCATGAACGGCGAGGAGATAGGGGTGGAGGACGCCGTCACCCTCTTCGGGGCCGCCGACCTGGAGCTCCACGCCCTCTGCATAACGGCCAATGAGCTGCGGAAGCAGGCGGTTGGCGATATCGTTACTTTCGTTACCGTACGAAACATCAACTTCACCAACATCTGCTATACGGGATGCCGTTTTTGCGCCTTCGCCAAGCACTTCGGCGACGAGGAAGCCGAGACCCTGACCATCGATGAGGTGGCACGGCGCGCAGAGGAGGCCTGGGAATCCGGAGCCACCGAGATCTGCATGCAGGGCGGGCTGCACCCCAAGATGACAGGCTATGAGTACCGTGACATCATCATCGCCGTCAAGGAGCGGGTGCCCGACATCCACATTCATGCCTTCTCACCCTTCGAGATCCAGTATGGCACCAAGAAAACGGGCCTCAGCACCCGGGACTTCCTCCTGATGCTGAAGGAGGTGGGCCTTGGTACTGTCCCCGGCACCGCCGCCGAAATTCTGGACACGGAGATTCGCCAGAAGCTGACCAAGAACAAGCTGAGCGCCGAGCAGTGGGTCGAGATCATAAAGACCGCCCACTCCGTGGGCCTGCGCACTACCTCCACCATAATGTACGGCCACATAGATGCTCCCATCCACTGGGCCAGGCACATCGCCCTCATCAGGGATATCCAGAAGGAGACGGGCGGTATAACCGAGTTCGTCCCCCTGGGGTTCGTCCACTGGGACTCGCCCCTTTATCTGGACGGGGGCGTCCGGCCCGGGCCCACGGGCATGGAGGACCTGCGGATGCACGCCGTGGCCCGTATCATGCTCAACAACTGGATCAAGAACATCCAGGTATCGTGGGTGAAGCTGGGTCCCAAGTTCGCCCAGTTGTGCCTCAACGCCGGGGCCAACGACTTCGGCGGCACCCTGATGAACGAGAAGATATCCCGCTCTGCCGGCGCTCCCTACGGCCAGTACATGGCCCCCGAGGAGTTCCAGAGGCTTGTTAAGGACATGGGCCGCATACCCGCCCAGCGCTCCACCACCTACGACCTGATCAAGGTCTACGAGTAACCTCTTTCCGACCTTTATCCATCCAAGCCAGCGCGAACGATGGCATCTTGGCCATCGAACACTGGTTCGTTGACAGCAACCTGGGCGCTTCTTACACTCCTACTAACTCTAGTTTATCCTCGCACTCAGGAAAGCCAGGTCGAATTTTAATGCCAAATTATTATCTGGTGTCGTTGTCCAACAACACAAACTTAAAGCTCTGTATAAAGTATGCGCTTGCTGGCTTCACAAACAGTGCTAATGGTTTTTGGACATTTTTAGAGATTGATAACGGTGATTACCTCTCGTTCTTATACGCAGCTAAAGTGTGGAATCTTTATCGGGTGACAGAAAAGATTGCTATCGATGATGCTGCAGAGTTTCCGCCCTGGCCATCAATCACGTTCAAGCAGTCCGGTAAAACTTATTACTTTCCGTTCCGCTTATCTCTAGAACCGGTTAGGCAACTCGAAGAGAGCTTGGTCAGGCAAGAATTTGCATATGTAGCGGAGAATCTACTTCTGCGTGGGGGATATGGCAAGACTCACTTCCAAGCTGACCAGACTACCTTACAAGCCGTATCCCAAATGGGAGAGGTCTACACCCAAAAAGTTGAGATTTTGCCTCAGGCACCTCGATTGTATACTCCGAGAATCAGTCAAACTAAGGCGGTTGCGACTCCTCCGAAAATATATCAATTTTCAGAATTAGTTCTTCAAGCCTTAATCAAGAAACACTTACGAAAGCCATCAAACCTAAAGAAATTCCTTTCTGCTATAAATCAGGAATCTCTTGACGAACAATCCTTTGAAATACTTGGAGAACGAGCCCTACCAGAGGGTTACGTAGACATCATAGTAAAAGATGCTACCCCTATTGGTAGGTCCAGCAGCATTGCTATCGAAGTCAAGCGAGGAGACGCCACCATCAAAGACCTTGACCAACTAGGTAAGTATGTACAAATGATTGGCCAGGAATGTAAGGCAGGTGTTCTGATAGCTCGCAAAGCTTCTTCTAAGACTTTACAATATGCGCAGCAAAATGATTTGCATGTCATTTCTTATGATGTGGCATTTAGCTCGTTGAATGGCACAGATGAATTTGAACATTTGTTGTCCTCATTCCAGTTAGTCAAGCCAAGTTCGTAAGAGTCGGTGCTATATAGAATCTGATAATTTGAAACTAAGCTTTTAAATGCACAGGTATGAATCCTGATTTGCATGTAGAATGAATCGCGGGTGGACGAAGCTATCGTTGTTACCCAGAATTTAATAACATCACGGAGAGTAAGCTTATGACCGACAGACTAAGAATCAAACTGGATTTGGAATTGTTTCAACCTAACGAACTCTTGGCAGCGGAAGCCCAGGCTAAGAGGAAGAAGGGGGTAATTTATTCCTGGAATGCTACTAATAAGGATAACTGGCTGCAACGTGGGGTCTCAACGGAGAACGTAATTGGGTTTATAGTATTTCCCACTTATCTCTCTGACGGAATCCATGTTCCTTAGGCAAGAGCATGAGTTCACGCGTAGTGAATGTGTTGGGGGGCTGATTTATGATAACGACCTTGCAGATTAGGTTAGATGTCCAGTTTCATCAATTAGAAGACATCGAAGAGGCCGATGCTTTAGCAAGGAAGGAGAACGGAGCTATATATACATGGAAAACTGTTGGGCGGTCTAATTGGCTAGAGAAAAATCCTAGGTGTGTAGATGCTCTTGGTCTCGTGGTACTTCCAAAGGGATTGCCTGACTTCATAGAGATGGCAGATGACCTTTGGGAGGAAGATGACGAGGAGGTGTTTGGATGACAATAGAAGAGAAACTCGCCCAGATGGGCATCACCCTGCCCGATTACAGCAAGACCGGGTATCCCGGCACCAATTACGGATCGATGAAGGCGTATCACCGGGTGGGGAACGTGCTGTTCCTAAGCGGCCACATCCCCTGGAAGGACGGCGGGCCCGTATTCACCGGGATTCTGGGCAAGGACGTGACCATCGAGCAGGGGTACGAGGCGGCCCGTCTCACCGGCATGCACTGCCTGGCCGGTATAATACAGGCCATAGGCGACCTGGACAGCATCGTGTGCATCGTCCGCTCCCTGAACTTCGTGGTCTGCACCCCCGAGTTTACCGAGGTCAACAAGGTCTCCAGCGGCGCTACCGACCTCTTCGTCGAGGTGCTGGGTCGGGAAAAAGGCCTGGGGGGCCGGGCCACCATCGGGGTGACCAGCCTGTCCAGCGGGGTCTGCTTCGAGAACTGGCTCACGGTAGAGGTCAAGGGGGAGTACATCCCCGACGAGCCCGGGTCCTGAGCCCCATGATCAAAAGCCCTGGTTAGACACAAAGCCTGAGGCAGATATAAAGAGGGAAGAGATTTGATCCTCAAACAGTATTATCTGGCCTGTCTCGCCCACGCCTCGTACCTGATAGGGGACGAGGGTAGCCGGACCGCCGTTGTAGTCGACCCTCAACGGGACGTGGACCAGTACCTAGAGGACGCCCGGGAGTCGGGACTTGAGGTACGCCACGTCTTTCTAACTCACTTTCACGCCGACTTCGTAGCCGGCCACCTGGAGCTTCGCGATAGGGCAGGGGCTGCTATACACCTGGGGGCACGGGCTGAGGCCGAATACGACTTCACCCCCATGGGTGATGGGTCCGTGCTGGAGTTCGGCGATGTCCTGTTGAAGGTCCTGGAGACCCCGGGCCACACCCCCGAGGGCATATCCATCCTGGTCTACGACCTGGATAATGACCGGGACGTTCCCCACGCCGTCTTGACGGGAGACACCCTGTTCATCGGCGATGTCGGCCGCCCAGACCTGATGGCCTCCCTGGGTATCACAGCCTCTGAACTGGCCGGATTGCTATACGACTCCCTGCACCAGAAACTCCTCCCTCTGCCCGATGTGACCCTGGTCTACCCGGGCCACGGGGCCGGGTCCATGTGTGGAAAGAACCTGAGCACCGACACCGTCTCAACCATCGGGATTCAGCGGCAGTACAACTACGCTCTACAGCCGATGAGCAAGGAGGAGTTCACCGCGATGGTGACGGCGGACCAGCCTGAGGTCCCGGGATACTTCTCATACGATGCCATGCTTAACCGGCAGGAGAGACCGACCCTTGATAAAACCCTGGAGCAGGTTGTGACGCCGCTATCCCTGGATGGGACCCTCCAGAGGGCCGGGAGCGGGGCCCAGATATTGGACGTGCGAGAGCCTGCAGACTTTGCCGGCGCTCACTTAGCTGGTTCCATCAACGTCCCATTAAGCGGCAAGTTCGCCACCTGGTGCGGCACAGTCCTCAGAAGAGACGTGCCTATCGTGTTGATCGCCGAGCCTGGAAAGGAGCACGAGGCCTCCTTACGGCTGGGCCGCATCGGCTACGATCACGTCGTGGGCTTTCTGGAAGGCGGCATGCAGGTCTTGGAACCTAGAACCGAGCTCGTTCGCAGAACGGACCGCGTCACTGCCGCTACTCTGGCCGAGCAGCTTGACTCACCTCAGCCCCCCGTAATCCTCGATGTAAGGACCCCAGGTGAGCGACAGCAGAAAGCTATCGTGGGGAGCCTACACATCCCTTTGAATCACCTTGCAGAGCGTACCGCCGAGGTGCCAAGGGACAGAAGGGTGGTCGTGCACTGCGCCAGTGGCTATCGGTCTTCCATCGCCGCCAGCGTGTTGGAGCGGAAAGGTTTCATGGAGATATCCGACCTGGTGGGCGGCATCGGGGCTTGGGAGGCCTCCCACCTGCCGACGGTAGCCAGCCAGGCTTAGCTTTATTACGCCTCATCACCCTGCATCGGAGTGTGGGGCGCTCCTCGTCCTTTGCCCCTTTACTACGGTGATAGAATTTGCCCTAGACTATTCACCTGCCGGAAAAGCGTCGGTTAGATGGACCAGGCCCTCGAAGACCTCAGGATATTAGACCTTACTCACTACGTGGCCGGGCCGGTCTGCACCAAAGTCCTCGCCGACTTCGGGGCCGACGTCATCAAGGTGGAGCGCCCTGGTGTCGGGGACCGGGCTCGCCACCTACCTCCCTTCCTGAACGACTCCCCTCAC
>JACZVB010000020.1 GCA_022572865.1 Chloroflexota bacterium
CCATACGCATTCGCGGCTTCAGGATCGGATGCTAGTCTTCCAGTGTTTTATAACGAAATGTGTTGCCCATTCGATAGTTTAGATGTTTTGTCGGCATGGCGGGATTCGAGTATCTCTGGAGACCTATAGAGGGCTATTGATGAAATCTCCTCAGGTTGCGGTAGGTGTTATCTATGGATGATTTAGCCGGAATGAGCATTGAGGAGCTGGCCTCTCGCTACTTCGCCACCCTCACGGCCGGCAAACGCCAGAAAGGTGAGGCGGCCGTCACCAGGTTTGTTCGCTGGTGTGGCCGGGAGCGGCCCATCTCCCGGATAAAGGGTCGGGACATAGAGCAGTACGCCCTTGGGTTGGGTATCTCATCGGTGGCGAGTCAGAGCCCTCAGCACGTCCGGCCCTTTCTGACCTACCTCCACAAGCAGGGAGCTACGAGGGCAAACCTGGCGACCAGCTTCAGGATAAGGAAGATCTCCTCCGCACCGCAGTCCTCGAGACGCCGAAGGGCGTTGACTCAGCTCACCAAAGAAGGATACCAACGGCTCAAGGTGGAGATGGATAAACTCAAGGCTCAACGAGGGGAAATAGCGGAGGAGCTGCGCCGGGCGGCGGCCGATAAGGACTTTCGGGAAAACGCCCCGTTGGAGGCCGCCAGAGACCATCAGGGCATGGTGGAGGCCCGGATCAGAGAGTTGGAGGCAGTTCTTAACTCATCGGTGTTGTTGGAGGCCCAAGGGGCCGGGGCAGCAAACTCTAAGGTGGTGCTGGGCAACTCTGTAACCCTGGTGGACCTGTCCAGCGGAGAGGACCTCAAGTACACGCTGGTAAATCCCGACGAAGCAAAGCTGGCCGAGGGGAAGATCTCTGTTGCTTCGCCAGTGGGGAAAGCGCTGCTCGGAAAGGCCAATGGCGAGGAGGTCCAGGTGACGGTTCCGGCGGGCATTCTGCATTTTAGAATCAAGGGCATCGCCACCTGAGCTAACCGCCTCCCACAGGCCTTAGCAAAAGACCCGGGGAAGGGTCTTTTGTCTATTTGGGCAGAAAGAGGAGGGGCCTGGTTCTAGGCTATGAGAACCTGGATCTGGATACTAGCCAGTATTGGCGGGACGATACCGAGCCTTGCCTTAAGGGTCTCAGGCGCCGATGTAGGGAACGAGGCCTCCGCCGCTATCTTCGGCCTGGCCATCATAAGCGGCGCTTTTCTCCTGTCGTGGGCGTCGGAGGTGGCGGAGCTGGACATCCCTCGCTCACTTGCCATCACGGCCCTGGCGGTCATCGCCGTTCTGCCTGAATACGCAATCGACGTCTACCTGGCATGGACCGCCGCCTACACCCCTGAGAACGTCAGCCTGGCGACGGCCAACATGACCGGAGCAAACCGCTTGCTCATCGGAATCGGCTGGAGCATGGTGGTATTTCTCTTCTGGCTCACCACTAAGCGAGGCACGATTAACCTCCACCCATCCACCTCGCCCGCTCTGCTTATCCTAACCCTGGCCACGGCATACGCCTTCACCATCGTAATCAAGGGCTACCTCCACATCGCGGACACCGTGGTGCTGGGAGGTCTGTTCGTGCTGTACATCTGGATGAACTTCAAGGGGGAGGTGGAGCCGCCCCACCTGGTGGGGCCTTCGGCCCGGATTGGCGCCCTGCCTGCCCTGCAGCGGCGGACGGTTGTGATTGGCATGTTCGTCTACTCGGCGGTGGTCATAGTCCTGGCCGCGGAGCCGTTTGTCGAGGGCCTGAAGGGCACGGGCGAGGGCCTGGGTTTGAGCGAGTTTCTGCTGATCCAATGGATCGCGCCCCTGGCCTCGGAGACCCCCGAGATTCTACTGGCCGCCATCTTCGTGCTCCGGGGCAGAGGACAGGACGGGATGGCGATACTGATCTCCTCCAAGGTGAACCAGTGGACACTGCTGGTGGCCACCCTGCCCGCCGCATTCAGCATCTCCGCCGGCTCCCTCGATGGAATGCCCCTCGACTCCCGCCAGACGACGGAGATCTTCCTCACCGCGGCCCAGTCCCTGTTTGCCGCCTCCGTAATAATGGATATGCGCATATCCCTCAAGGAGGCTGGGATGCTGTTCGTCCTCTTCTTCGCCCAGCTCCTCTTCCCCCTGGAGGAGGCGCGGCTGGGGTTTGCCTCCCTCTACATGCTGCTGACCCTGGTCATGCTCTTCACTAAGCGTGAGTATATAAAGGGAGTGCCCAAGATGATCTCCAATGCCCTTGCCGGCCGCGGCTCGGATCCAGGAGGTGGGTGACGGTTATCCGGGGGGGGGTATATTTAGCTAAAGAAGCTCCCCCACGCCCTTTCACAGGAAGCACTATGGAGAGGCTCTCGAGGGTGTAGACAGCAGGTGGGGTAATTAGGCATTATAATAGCTCAAGCGCAATTCTCTATGTAGCCTCCACCGGCCCGACCCCTTGGGATTCGTCTGCGTAGAATCGTGAGTGTCTTATGACGCTGGCTTTATTCTGGCTCCAATTCGCCGCCGCATCGGTTATCACCCTTGGAGCTTCTCATTTCCTCACCAGGTCCGCAGATGTCATAGCCTTCAAGACGGGGCTGGGCCGGTCTTTCATCGGCATCGCCCTGCTGGCCACAGCGACCTCCCTGCCCGAGTTGGGCACCAGTATCAGTTCTGTAGCGCTGATCGGAGAACCCGACCTGGCGGCGGGCACCATCTTCGGCAGCAATCTGTTCAACCTCTTCATCATCGGCCTCCTGGACATCCTATGGCGGGATGGCCCGATCCTAAGCAGAGTCGGCAAAACCCCAGTTGTAATAGGCGGTCTGGGAATCGCAATCATTTCCCTGGCCGCCGCCGCCATCTTTATTCATACCACCACCGCTACCATGTCCGGCTGGTACATCAGCCCCATCTCGGTGGTGATATTCGTGGTTTTCCTGGCGGCCATGTACATGCTCTTTCGCTTCGAGCGGTCCCAGGAACGAGATAGCCCCCCAGAGGCGAATCACGAGTACGCCCTCGCCAGCCTGTCGGTGGTGGTGTTGACCTATCTGCTATCGGCCGCGGTGATAGGTGGGGCGGCGATATGGCTTGCATCGACGGCCGACCACATTGCCGAGGAGATGGGGTGGGAAGCAAGCTATGTAGGCACTCAATTCCTGGCCTTCAGCACCTCGCTGCCGGAGCTGGCAACGTCGGTTGCTGCTATACGGCTGTTCGCCCCTGAGCTGGCCATTGCCAACCTCCTGGGCAGCACCCTCTTCAACACGGGTCTAATACTGTTCCTGGTTGATTTGGCCTACCCCGATGGCGTCCTTTGGGCCGCCATCTCACAGATACACATCCTAACGGCGGCCATAGCGGTCATTATGACATCAGTGGTTATCGTAGCCCTACTCAAACAACGGCGCAGGAGACCCGGCAGGTTCTGGACGGTGGAGTCGGTAGTGCTGATAGGGCTCTACCTGGCGGCCAGCGTTCTGGTGTTCTACCTGGGTTGACACACCCTTCCGTTGACGCCATTAGGAGGAGCCTTCCCACAAGATCGTAGGTATCCCGTATTTTGTCCCGTCGGTACAGGTTGGAAACGTCGGTCCGATGAAACGCTGTCATTTCTTGTCCTCCAGAGCAGCTGATCGGCCCTTGACAGGCCGCCTAGCATTGAATACGCTTATTGTAGCATTATAATGCAGGTATTATAATGCAGGTAACATTGTGCCATAGTAGCGAACCAGAGTTGGTGTGGTTGCAAAGAGGGGCCTTTTTAGGTAGTGGTCATGAAAGAGCGGCGTTGGACTTTGTTCACTAATCACGCGGCAGTTCTCATTCGCCTGCTGGAGCACCCCGAGACTACTATTCGGAGCACCGCTGACGAACTGGAGCTCGCAGAGCGCACCGTGGTGGGGGTGCTCCAGGATCTGCGGAGGGAGGGCTACCTTCTAGTGCGAAAGAAAGGCCGGCACAACATCTACCGGGTGAACCCTGACGGGCCCATGAAACGGCCGGAGCACAAGGGTTACACCATGCGGGAGTTCCTCTTCCGTGTACAAGGCGAGCTGGAACAGATCGCCTCTTCGGTTGAAAAGAACGCCTCCGGTTAGCGCCGGGTGGGACTGTCAACAAAACGAGTGTCAACCAGGTAGGCCAAAGGGGTTAGCTCCCCGATCGGGTTACTTTCCTACGCTGCCTGGATGGTCGCTCATAAACAGTGCGGAGAGGACACGGGGAACATCGAGGGACGAAGCTACGCCGGATAGGTTGAGCCATGAAGACCAGGGGGCAGATTGAGGCTGTGATTACCGAAGCCATCATGCAGAAAACGTGTGAGTACGAAAACCGACCGCGTACTATCGGGTCAAAGCGGAGCCGTAGGCTAGAACTTTTCTCCACCTTCATCATCGTTTCGGTGCTGATCAACTGTAATACTGCGGCTCCAATACCCACTGCGGCCCCGAATCCTACAGCTACGCCGTCTCCTACAACCCAGAAAGAGAGAGTTACAGTAGATCCCGGGACTGTATTCAGCGTAACCATAACCCTCGAAGCGCTGAATCGGGTCGAAGGTGAGATTAGGGTGCGGGGCGGGTTAAGTAACGATATCGACTTTTGGATAACAGACCCTGCGAACGATACGATAGTCAATCCAGCGAGGATTAGAGAACAGCGATCGTTCTCGTTTAAAGCTTCAATCAGCGGGAATTACAGTCTAAATTTCGGAAACACATTTACATCCCGTGTAACTAAAGTGGTAGACACTTCATACACAGTCTTCTGGCGCTAACATAAGCTTCTAGTTTATGGAGTCCCAAGGTGAGGTGCTCGATGCGTGCCGCGTGAGGGCCACCCGCGAGGCAGGTCCGGAGAGCGACATGAAGTGATCTGAGCGCTATAGAGCCCAAGTGACATTCCCCGGTGCAGAGGTCAGGACGGGATGGCGCTACTGATCTCCTCCAAGGTGAACCAGTGGACACTGCTGGTGGCCACCCTGCCCGCCGTCTTCAGCATCTCCGCCGGTTCCCTGGATGGAATGCCCCTCGACTCCCGCTAGACGATGGATATCTTCCTCACCGCGGCCCAGTCTCTGTTTGCCGCCGCCGTAATAATGGATATGCGCATATCCCCCAAGGAGGCTGGGATGCTGTTCGTCCTCTTCTTCGCCCAGCTCCTCTTCCCCCTGGAGGAGGCGCGGCTGGCTTTCGCCTCCCTCTACATGCTGCTGACCCTGATCATGCTCTTCACCAAGCGTGAGTATATAAAGGGAGTGCCCAAAATGATCTCCAATGCCCTTGCCGGCCGCGGCTCGGGTCCAGGGGGTGGGTGACGGTTATCCGGGGTGGGGTGGGGGGGATAGGCCTCAGACGAGGGCCTTCCCAAAGGGGGCCTGGAGAGCGTTTACAACAGTGTCTCGGGACGAGGCATGACCCCTCTGGCTTCAGGTCTATGCCTTGGCAGACTCCGGCTCCTGGGCGGGCCAGGGCTTCCGCCCAAGGATTCGACGCACGATGGGCTCGAAGAACTCCAGGGGTTTGGTGGGGTAGCCGGGGTCGAAGGCCCGCTGGTCGTATTTGTCGCACCACTCGACGCAGGCATCGAAGTAGGGATTCTCCCGGTAGGCGTCCCTGGCGTTGCGGTCCTTCCCCATGTGATGCCAGAAGTAGTATCCCTGGAATATGCCATGATGCTGCACTATCCAGTGGGACCTATCGGAGATGTAGGGCCGAAGGATGGCGGCCGCCACCTCCGAGTGGTTCTCCTCGGATACGACCTGGCCTATGTCATGGAGCAGGGCGATGAAGATGGTCTCGTCATCGGCGCCGTCGTCGTAGGCCCGGGTGGCCGTCTGCAAGGAATGGTCGTACCCGTTCATGGATTCGCCGCTCTCCTTTTCCCGGAGCTGCTTGAGCATCGCCATCATGGAGTCCGGGAGCCGTTTCAGGTTTTGCTCCCGGTAGCTAATGCCCGCGGCCCAGTCCTCGGGGGTGCTCTGGTCCATCCTTGTGTAGGTCGCTCTCTTTATCGTGGTCATGATTCTCCGCTCTCCCCTGGTTAAGTGCTGTCAGTTTATTACGAAGGAGCATATCTAGCAAGGAGGGCCGCTCCATGCTTAGGCAGGCTCCCTTCGGCCTTGCTCCCTTCGATGGGACTCAGGACAGGCGGGACAGGCAGGGTGAGCGGGCATAAGTCCTTTCATCGTTTCCGGTTAGGCCTCAGCCCTTTACGTGGTCCACCTCGGTGAACATCCTGGGGCCGCCCTGCAGGGTACGGTGCACGGGGCAGCGCTCCGATATCTGGGACAGGCGCTCCACCTGCTCCTCTGAGAGATCGCCTTTCAGCACCAGGTAGATGCGGATGACGTCCAGCATCGTATTGTCATCCTCTTCGCACTCCTGGCAGTCCCGGGCGTGGACCCGTTCGTGGCTCAGCTCTGCGGTGACCCCGTCCAGGGGCCAGCCCTTCCTCTTAGCGTAGAGGGTGAGGGTTATGGTGGTTCAGGTCCCCAGGGCCGAGAGAAGCAACTCGTAGGGATTGGGGCCCAGGTCGTCGCCGGCGTCGGGGGGCTCGTCGGCTAGCAGGGAGTGGTTGGTGGTGGTGACCACCTGCTGAAGGTTTCGGAAGGTCTCGACTTTGACGGTCTGCATTGCTTCACATCCTTTTGATAGCTTTACTAACAGGGTACTGAATCCCGACAAGTCCCGAGTATCGGGACAAGTCGGGACGACCATCCCCCTGGCCCCCTTCCTGGCCAGGAAGGGGGGAATCATATCTGAGGGACACCCTCAGGCTCCTGGCTATCCCGACAAGTCCCGAATATCGGGACGAGCCGGGACTGCACACCCCATGTTTCATCAGCCTGCTGGTTCTGAGGCTGTCCCATTACTGGACCAATACCCATCGCCCCAAGACTCCTCGATTGACTGGGAGTGACAGATTACTGCACTTAGCTCAGTATCCTTTCCGCGTTTTTGAAGAGCATGGCGTTCACCTCCTCGGGGGTGAAGCTGGCCTTCTCAGTCCCCCATTCCGGCAGGTCACTGATCAGGTCTACCCACCACTTCCTGGTGTACCAGAGGGTCCATACAGGCCCATCGCACCCGAAGAGGACCCTATCGGCCCCGAACCCGTCGAGGCACCTCCTCAGGACGGAGCAGAAGCGGCCGTAGTTGCCGTGGGCCTCGTGCTGGAAGGCGGAGAAGTCGGTAACCAGGTTTGGCCTGTTCTGGGCCACCTGGATCAGCTCCCTCCAGGAGGCGATGCCCAGGTGGGCGGCGATGACGGTCAGGTCGGGAAAATCGGCCAGGACCCTGTCCAGCTCCTGGGGCTGGCTGAACTTGGGGTCCAGGGGATGAAACATCTGGCCCGTGTGGACCAGGACGGGGAGGCCCAGGGCCTGGAGCCTCTGGTATATGGGGTAGGCCGCCTCGTGCCAGGGGTAGAGGCCGCTCATGTTGGGGTGGAGCTTAAACCCCTTGGCCCCCCACTCCTCCACGGCCCGGTTCACGAAATCCAGGGAGCCCTCGGCCCTGGGGTCGATGGAGCAGAAGAAGATGTAGCGATCAGGGTGGCTCCTGGCCATTTCGGCCAGCTCCCGGTTCTGCTCCTCGATGGACTTGGGGGCCGGGCCCAGTACGCAGGTGCCGTCGATGGCGGTGATGACGGCCTTGTCGATGCCGGCCTCGTCCATCTCCCGGAGACAGTCCAGGCCCTGAGGGTCGAAGCTTCGGGCGAAGAGGCCTTTATCGATCTCCTCGGGAGTACCCGAATGCTCCGAGCCGGCGATGTAGGTGGAGAAGAAGGTGGAGTACATCTTCCACCAGGTCTCGGGCATGTAGTCCCGGGTCCAGATGTGGTTGTGGATGTCTATGATCATGGGGCGGCCTCCCTAACGAAAAAACTCTTAACTTTTTGAACTCATTATAGAGGAAGCCTCGTAGGACACACACCAGTAGATTTAGAGTTACCAACTATTAGGTAGTGGAAGTATCAATTAACACAGGTGTGCTATGATCATACAATATCCAATAAATCGACTTAGCCTCACAGAGGAAGTCTTGAAAACCTGTTAAGGACAAGATATGAGAAAGCGCGGTAGACGAATGAAAGCTTCCGACGTGTCCAGAGAACATCCACCCGTATTTGGAAGGCCAGTAAGTTTTGAGGAAGCTTACCCAGACATTGATGATCTAACCATTGAGGTGAATGAGTCAGGGGAAGGAATTGGTCGATGGGGCGGATTCGCTACGTATAACAAAAGAGGATTCCCTGGAGAATATGTGGATTGTAGTAATCCTCGCTGCTTCAATGGAGGCTTCTCATTAGGAAGACTTTTATATCCGATGATTGGTCGACGACAAGCTGAATCGGAAACTTCACTTCCTTGTCAAGGATACGAAGGGTCTCCAAAGGGCAAACGAATATACAGAAAATGTCTGAACGGGTTTACAATCAAAGTCTTGATCCAGTACAAAGACGCTGATGGTAACGTTGCCTAAACGTAGAGGTTGGGACGTCCTCAGCTTTGCTCATAAACAATTTCGTCCCGTCTTCGATTAACTGAGCCTTATCGCTATGGAACTGATTGTTGCCGCTGGACATCGAACTGTGAGAAAGGTTTTCGTTGGACTATTGCTCATATTCCTGCTTCTGTCCTTATTAGCGCTATCCTGTTCCCAATCCAAGGAAGACAGGTACCTTAGAGAGTATCTAATACAGATGAAGGGTTGGACCGACCGCTTCGAGGCTCTAAACGTTGATTTTAGGTTCCATCCGCTTCCCGAATCCTATGCAGGGGATCTGTGGGATCAGGCTAATGAGGTAGAACCACCACTAAATCTTCGAGACCAACACGAGGCATATGTCAGAGCACAAATTACGCATCTTCTGGCGAGAAATCACCTGTTGAGACTTGATGCCAGTGAGGTTGCACGATTTCGGGCACAAGGTATTCCACCTCTCGATGTTTGTAGTGGGTCTACCAACTACAGTGATGAGTACAACGAGGCTTGCTCTATTGAGTTTCAGGCTAGTCGTGTGGCCTCCTCACTCCGTGATGACTGGAACCGGAATTACTTTGATGGTCTGAAGCCCTGATAGATCGATGAGAGAGTCCAAACAGGTAGCAAGCGAATGGGCCCCATCCAGTGACATGATTCCCCAGTCTTGATCTATAGCAAGGTTTTCATGCCTTAGCAATACGATGCCGCCACGTGGGTGGCGGGCACCACAGTCCCGCGTCTCAGGCCCTATCCACACCCTCCGTTGCCCGACGCCCCAGGCCCTGCTAAGATTACCGATATCGGGCGCGATGGATGTGCTTGCAGACTTGACAGATTTCGAACAGGACAGGGAATGCTCAGGGAGGGGCTCAACACCATGTTCGTGAGAAAGTTAGACGACCTGATAGGCACCGACAAAGAGATGAAGCTGACGGATGGCGGAAAGTTCCTCCGAAGCCTTCGCTTCCTCACAAAAGAGGACGGATGCGGCTTCTCCATGTCCGACGTTCTCATCAAAGGCGGCTGGAGTATCGACCTCCACTATAAGAACCACATGGAAGTGAATTTCATTGCGGGGGGCCAGGTGACGGTCCAGGACCTCACCCTTAATAAGAGCTGGACGCTGGGTCCGGGCATGCTCTACGTCGTGGGTCCGAAGGACCGCCATCGCGTCTCTACTCATGGTGATGCCCACTTGGTTAGCCTCTTCAATCCTGCGTTAACGGGGACGGAGAGGCCCGATCCCGATGGGACCCTCGAGCCTACGGGAGAGGTGCCGCCGGCCTGGCAGGGGGAGACGGGGCGTACGATGTTCGTCATGGGAGACGAGGATGCGCACCATGCCGTACTTCGCGGAGGTCGTCCCGCTCCGTGGCGGACCGCCACATCTGGAACGGCCAGGACCTCCTTCTATCTCAGCCCCGACGACGGGTGTGGCCTCACCATCTCTTTGCCGCGTGGTACGGCGGACTCCATGCTCTGGTACAGGAACCACATCGAGGCCAACTATGTCCTCGAGGGCGAGGCCACCGTAGAGGACTTGGCGACGGGGCAGGAGTGGCAGCTGGGCCCGGGCTCTCTTTACGTCGTGGGGCCGCGTGACCGCCACAGGCTGAAGGCGGAAAAGGAGGTCTACTTCATGAGCATCTTCAACCCGCCGTTGAAAGGCGACGAGACCCGCGATGCCGACGGGGCCTACCCGCCCACTGGTGAGATTCCACCCGCGTGGCGAGCGTGACCGAACCGGATGGTGAGCAACACCGGACGCTGCCCAGAGTCGTAGGGTGGCGCCGACCACTCGGATCGACCGACGGTTGGCCGGGTAGTCCGGTGCCT
>JACZVB010000348.1 GCA_022572865.1 Chloroflexota bacterium
TTTCTGGAGGAGGACTCATGAGTTTCACCGACATCGCCTATCAGGTCAACGACGGCGTCGCCAGGATCACCATAAACCGGCCCGAGACCTATAACGCCGTCCGGGAGCACACCAAGGAAGAGCTGGTGATCGCCCTCAAAGACGCGGCCCACGACGATAGCGTAAGGGTCATCGTCATTGCGGGCGCGGGCCCCAACGCCTTCTCCTCGGGGGCCGATCTCAGCGAGCCCGAGTTCGAGCAGCGGGACGACAGCGATCCCGCCATCGATTATTTTCGGATGATCCGCGAGAACCCAAAGCCCGTCATCGCCATGGTGGACGGGTTCGCCATCGGCTCGGGCAATATCCTGGCCTACGCCTGCGATTTTACCATCGCCTCGGACCGGTCCCGGTTCGGACAGACGGGCCCTCGACACGGGAGCCCGGCCTCCGGCTATCTGGTGGGATATCTCACCCAGGTGGTGGGCCAGAAGAAGGCCCGAGAGATATGGATGCGGTGCAGGCAGTACACGGCCCAGCAGGCCCTGGAGATGGGCCTGGTCAATTCGGTGGTGCCGGTGGACGAGCTGGAGGCGGAGGTGGAACAGTGGTGCGACGACCTGAAGTCCTGTAGTCCCGTCATCCTCCAGCTGCAGAAGATCACCTTCAACGAGGTATCGGACCCGCTGAAGGTGACCAGCCCCACCGAGCGATACGCTCCCGACTACCTCGACTCCGAGGAGTCCCTGGAGCGCCGCACGGCCTTCCTGGAACGGCGAAAGCCCGACCCTGCTAAGAACCTGCCGCTCCGGACAATAGAGGGAAAGACCATCTAAATCCGGGAGACCCACGCCGTGGCCTCAGCCCCCGGAGACCCAGTGAGGAGCCGTTTTCGATGTCCAACATATCCATAAACGCAGAGCTGCATTTTCCTCCCGCCGGAATCACCTTCAAGATAGAGGTGGACCTCCCCGAGGACGCGTCTCAGGGGGCCTCTATAACCATCTCACCCGTCGATTCGGCCAGTGGTGAACCGATACCCATCCGGGAGGATTCCTCTGCCGTGCTGGCTGATTTCGCCCCCGCCTTCAACCGCTGGCTCCGTAGATGCACCATTACGGGCACTGTGGAGGAGACCCGCATTACCGGGGCTTTCCACCAGGACGTAGACCTCGAGCGCCTGCTCAGGTACACCGCCGACATCTGCGATATGATCACCCAGCGTTTCTCTCTCTACCAGGAGAAGGTCTTCGTCTAGATCTCCTGGCGGGGAACGGTCTCCACGCTGCCTCTTACACAGGCCGAGAACCGTAGAGATGTGGCTACCCCCTGGGAAGCCGTCGATGTTGCCGGTATCGTCTTCCGCGTAGGACCATAGCATGTATTCGAAAAGCAGAACCGGAGGCCATGCCATTAGCTCGGGGCCGGGGCCCTGAGCTCGCCTATGAACACCTGGTCGTGGTTGCTGGAGCACACTATCAGGTCCGGGTTTGTGGAGTGCAAGGCATGGTTCCAGATCATAGTTTCTTGGCTGGTTTCCAATCTAACAGGCTGATGAAAAAGGGGAGTGCAGTCCCGAGTGTCGGGATTGCCAGGAGTCTGAGGGTGTCCCTCAGATATAAATTTGTGCCCCCTTCCTGGCCAGGAAGGGGGACAGGGGGATGGTCGTCCCGACTTGTCGGGATTCAACACCATGCTAATCGTAGAATGGATGGTTGAGGTCCAATATCTCAAGCGCCGGACAACCAGAACCCTATTCCCGGCGAGCCGGCTCCAGCGGAGGAAAGGCCCCAGCAGGCTGATGAAATATGTGGTGTGCAGTCCCGACATGTCGGGATTCAGCACCCTCCTAGAGAAAGGAGAGGCCCATGGCCGGTACCATCCCCAGAGACGACATGACCTCCTTCGAGGCCGTCACCTGGTTCTTCGACCAGGCAGCCGAGCGGGTCAGGTGTGATGAAGAGATGCGGGAGCTGCTTCGGCGTCCCTGGCGTGAGCTGACCGTCGCGGTGCCCATTCGCCTGGACAACGGCAAACTGAAGCTGTTCACGGGGTATCGGGTGCAGCATAACGGGGCCCGGGGCCCCTATAAGGGGGGTATACGCTACCACCCCAGGACCGGTCTGGACGAGGTGCGGGCCCTGGCGTCCCTCATGACCTGGAAGAACGCCCTGGCCGGCATTCCCTACGGAGGCGCCAAGGGCGGCGTGACCTGCGACCCCAGAGAGCTGAGCACCACTGAGCTCAATCGCCTGACCCGGAGGTTCACTCAAAACATAGCCCACATCATCGGCGAGACCCGGGATATTCCCGCGCCCGATATGGGCACTAATGCCCAGACCATGGCCTGGATGATGGACGCCTATGGCCAGATGTTCGGCCACACGCCGGCCATCGTCACGGGCAAGCCGGTGGAGCTGGGAGGTTCCTACGGGAGAGATGCCGGGCCTGGGCGGGGGCTGGTGTACTGCCTGGAGGAGTGGGCCCGGCTGACTGACTATTCACTCCAGGGGTCCAGGGTCTTGATCCAGGGCTTCGGGCAGGTCGGGTCATGGGTTGCTCGCCTCATCGGAAGTCTGGGGTGTACCGTCGTGGGCGTGAGCGATATTTCAGGAGGTCTTTTCAATCCCAGGGGCCTGGATATTCCCAAGCTGTTGGAACATGTCGGGCAT
>JACZVB010000021.1 GCA_022572865.1 Chloroflexota bacterium
CGGCGGCATCATGATACTACTTCAGCCATACCGGCAACAGCCTGGGACTTAGTGACTCTGCTAACAGGGTGCTGAATCCCGACAAGTCCCGAGTATCGGGACATGCCGGGACTGCACACCCCATATTTCATCAGCCTGCTAAGGACGGAATGCGCCGGCCATGCCCCGGGACCCTTTG
This sequence comes from Chloroflexota bacterium, assembly GCA_022572865.1. The sequence continues at coordinate 179 of JACZVB010000021.1, forward strand.
CGCTTCCGGCGGGGAGCGTCTTTCCTGGCGACCCGGACGGCGCAGACTTTGTACTCGGGGATTTGGGAGTCGGGATCGAAGGCCTGGATGGTGAGGAAGTTGGCCGCCGATTCCTTGAGCTTCACGAAGGGCACGAAGATGGAACCTTCCCTCACCGAGTCGGTAACCAGGGCCCGACCGAAGAGCTCGCCCCTTCGGGACTCCACCCGGACCTCGTCGCCGTCGGTCACCCCCACGATTTTGGCGTCCCTTGGGTGAATAGTCACCATGAGCTCCGGGGCCCGAGCCATCAGGCCCTCGACCCTGCGGGTGATGGTCCCGCCGTGCCAGTGGTACAGGATGCGACCGGTGTTCAGGATGAGCGGGAACCTGCGATTGGGAAGCTCGGCAGCCGGTTCCTTCTGCTGCACGGCAACGAACTTGCCAAGCCCCCTGGGGAAGGTTTTCTCGTAGAGGATGGGGGTCCCGGGGTGGTCTGGGGTGGGGCAGGGCCACTGGATTCCCCCCTCTCTATCAAGCCTCTCGTAGGAGATGCCGGAGATTATGGGGGTCAGTCGCGCCATCTCGTCGAATATCTCCGATGGGTGACCGTAGGAAAACTGCTCCTCGGGGAGTCCCAGGCGCCTGCAGACCCGGCGGGCCAGGTCGGAGGTGATATCCCAGTCGGCCCGGCTATCGCCAATCGGGTCTACGGCCTTTCGCACCCTCTGAACCCGCCGCTCGCTGTTGGTGAAAGTGCCGTCCTTCTCGGCGAAGCTGGTGGCGGGTAGCACGACGTCTGCTATCTCCGCCGTCTCGTGGAGGAAGATGTCCTGCACCACCAGGAACTCCAGCTTCTCTATGGCCTCCCGGGCGTGGCGAAGGTCAGGTTCGCTGAGCAGCGGGTTCTCGCCGACGATATACATGACCTTGAGACGGCCCTCTGAGGCCTCCGCCATCATCTCGGTCACCACGAAGCCCTCCTTCGGAGAAAGAGGACCTCCCCAGGCCTCCATGAATTTATCGAGGATGTTTTCGGTAAAGGCCTGATACCCGGGCAGGGAGTTGGGAACGCAGCCGGCGTCGCCGCAGCCCTGGACATTGTTCTGGCCTCGCAGGGGCGATATGCCGCTTCCGGGTTTGCCCATCTGCCCGGTGAGCAGCGCCAGGTTCAGGACGGAGTAGCAGGTGGCCGTGCCGTTGGTGTGCTGGGTAAGGCCCATGCCCCACACGAAGCAGGAGCCGCTGAAGGGGGGCCGAGCGTACAGCCGCGCAGCCTCGATCATCTGCTCTTTCGGCACCCCGGTGATGGACTCCACGAACTCGGGGGTGTACTGGTCCAGGGACTGTTTCCACTCTTCGAATCCCTCGGTCCTGGTGGCCACAAACTCCTGGTCCCACAGGCCCTCGTCCAGGGCCACCCTGGCCATGCCGTTGAACAGGGCCACGTCGGTGCCGGGCCGCTCCTGCAGCCAGAGGTAGGCGTAATCGCATAGCTCGATGCGCTTGGGGTTGATGATAATAAGCTTGGCCCCGTAGAGATCTACGGCTTTGCGGAACCGGGTGGCGACGACGGGGTGATTGGAGCTGGGGTCACAGCCCGCCAGGACCAGGCAACCGGCCCTCTCGTAGTCCAGGTAGGAGTTGCTGGTGGCCCCGCTTCCCAGGGACTTAAGCATCGCCTCCACCGATGGGGAGTGGCAGAGGCGAGTGCAATGGTCGATGCTATTGGTGCCCATGGCAAGCCGCATGAACTTTTGGATGAGGTAGCCGTCCTCGTTGGTGGCCTTGGCCGAGGCCAGCGCAGCCACGGCCCCTCGATGTTCGACCATCTTATCGGCCACCAGGTCCAGGGCCTCGTCCCAGGACGCGGGCTTCAGGACGCCATCCTTCCTTATGAGGGGCGTGGTCAGCCGGTCCGAGTGGTTGATGAAGGTGACCCCGAACCTGCCCTTCACGCACAGCTTACCCAGGCTGGACTGGTTTTCGGGGTCGTCGTCCACCCACAGGACCTTGCCGTTGCCGTCGGTGTTGAGGACTATGCCGCAGCCGACGCCGCAGTAGGGGCAGATGGTAGAGGTCTGCTTGACTATCTTTTCTGCAGCCAGCTCAGGACTCAGCTTGGGCTCGATGGCCCCCGTGGGACAGGCGGCGACGCAGGAGCCGCAGGATGTGCAGATGGAGTCGGCTATGGACTGGTCGTCGAAGGCCCCGATGAAGGCCCCCTGGCCCCGGCCCAGGATGGCGATGGCCCCGATCTCCTGGAGGTCCTGGCACGCCTCGACGCAGCGGCCGCAGAGGATGCAATCGTCCATCTTCACGGAGAAGAACGGGTTGCTGTCGTCTGTGTGGTCCCGGGTGCGGGGGGTGAGGGTGGGGGTGGCGATATCGTGGTGCTCCGCCGCGACCTTCAGCTCCTGGTGCTCTGCCAGGCCGTTTCCCGGCTGCTCCAGGGGCAGCATGCCCAGGGTGAGCTCCAGGACGCCACGACGGATGCGCCGCACCTCGGGGCTATCGGTGTGGACTACCATGCCGTCCTGCACGGGGGTGTGGCAGGAGGCGGGGAACCCGCGCCGGCCCTCTATCTGGACCAGGCAGGTACGGCACGCCCCGATGGCCGGCATGGCCGGGTCTTTGCAGAGCTGGGGTATGTATACCCCGGCCCCGTTTATCGCCTCGAGGATGGAGGAGCCTTCGGGGGCCTCTACCTTCTGTCCATCGATTGTTAGGGTCGCGGGCATGTCATCCACCCCGCTCTAGCTACATGGTTTTGCGCGCACACTGCAACACCTATACTGCCTCGTCTCATCATCAGTGTCGCCCACACCACCCACTAACTTTACAGTGTCCTGGCCTGAGCGATCTCTCGATGTCCGATGGTGCGCACCTGGTCATGAGATAGGGATACTACAGTGAGGGTCTCGCCGTCCAGGGTCATGAATTCAACTTCGTACCCTCTGGTGCCGTGCACCAATACTACTGTGCCAACATCGCCCTTTTTGAGCCTATGCTCGGGCAAATCCACTGCAAGGGCGATGCTATCCAACTCTTTCATCATCCAGGTCTCCTCTCCAGAGGATACACAGTCACCAAACGTGGCACGTTGCTACCGGTATCTATGAACCAAACTACACGTATAACAGGCGCACGCCCATCGGGAGCATTCAATATGCCTTCTATAGTGTATCGCGTTCCAAAGTGCGTGTCTTGCACGCTGTATACCTCATGCTGTTGAGCATGCCGTAATACTGCGGTGGCAAGAATGTCAGAAGAATCCGCTGAAAAGCCAAACTTCTTGAAGAAAACTGCCTTATGGCGTCCGTAGGGATGTGATGAGGATAGGAGGTAGTCTGTCATCTTGCTGTGGGAAATGAAGCAATTGCTCTGATTGGGTAGCTTCATGTTGTGGGGGGCGGAGGCGTACCTGGTTCCGCCTAGTCCTTCGATCTACTTGCGGCAGATAGCCTCAATATGAGTGACCTTAACGAACCCTTTTCCACTCACCTTAAGTTTCCTACTGAGTTTGATGAAGTAGCTGTCGAAAGTTCGATGGCATGACCGCAGGGCACAGATTAGCCACTCGGCGCTCCGTGCTCCAAAGGCCCCAGCCCAGTTTCGGCGGCCCACGCCTGGAGGCCCCGGCGAAAGGCCAGCATACCCATAGGCATGACCACGCACTCCATGGCCTCCAGCACTTCCCGGGGGCTGGCGCCATGCTCTATGGCCATCCGTATGTGTTCTCGTATCTGGTCCACCTCCGCCCTGAGGGCCGTCTCCACCGATACCTGGATCAACTCCTTGGTCTTACGATCCAGCAGGCGCTGTTTGGTGTAGGTGGCCTGAACGAAGGGGTCATAGGCCTTCACCCAGTCGAAGTCGGCGCTCACCAGTATCTTGTGCATGTCTACGATGTAGCCGCGGTCGCGGCGCATCTTCTCCAGGTAGGCCTGTTTTTCCTCAGTGGTCATGAGGCTCCTTTCCCTTCTCAAGCTAACGAGGAGCTATCCCGCCGCCTTCGCAAACGCCTCTTTGAAATGGGCCAGGCCGCTCTTGATGGGGCCTCCGGCCATCTGCCCCAGGCCGCACAGCGACCCGAGGCCCACGATGTCGCTCATATACTCAAGGGCATCCAGGTCTGAGGCCTTGCCTCGGCCCTCGGCGAGGCCGTCCAGGATGTCCAGCATCCGCTTTGTCCCCTCGCGGCAGGGGGTGCACTTGCTGCAGGACTCTTCAGCGTTGTAGGCCGCCAGCCGTCGCACCACCTCCACCGGCGAGATGGTATCGTCCAGCACGATAATGCCCCCTGAGCCCAGCACCGCACCGGAGGGGTCCAGCATCCCGGGGCCTATTGGGACATCCAGCATGTCCCGACCTCGGGACATGTCGGCGTTGAGCAACCCGCCCGAAGGGCCCCCGGCCACGACGCCTATCACTTCATGGCCTTCCAGCGGCCCCCCTCCGATATCGTAAACGATCTCCCTTATGGTGGAGCCCATGGCCACCTCTACCAGCCCGGGCCTCTGGACCCGGCCGCTCAAGGATATTATCTTGGTGCCTCTGGAGGAGTCGCTGCCCACCTGCGCGTACTTGGACTCGCTCTTTCGACCAGACTCAGGACATGCTTCGGCCAGCAGTAGGGGCAGGTTGCACAGGGTCTCCACGTTGTTGATGACGGTGGGCCTTCCCCACAGGCCCGATTCCACGGGGAATGGGGGGCGGGTCCGGGGCACGTTCCTCTGGCCCTCGATGCTGTTCATCAGGGCGCTCTCCTCCCCCAGGACATAGCCCCCGGCCCCCCTGCGAATCTCGATATCGAAGCCGAAACCGCTGTCCAGCACCTTACTGCCCATCAGGCCGTCGGCCTTTGCCCTATCAAGGGCCCGGGCCATACGGCTGGCGGAGAGGTGGGCCTCGCCGTTTATGTACAGATAGACCATTTCGGCCCCGATGGCGTAGGCGGCGATGGCGATCCCTTCCAGCAGCCGGAAAGGGTCTCCTTCCATGATGTGGCGGTCCTTGTAGATCCCCGGCTCCCCCTCCTCGGCGTTGACTAGAAGATATCTGGGGCTGCGGCCCGTGGCCCGGGCCCCCTGCCATTTGCGGGCCGCGGGGAAGTAGGCCCCGCCCCGGCCCCTCAGGTCTGCCTCCAGCACGAGGTCGATCACCTCCTCGGGAGATAGGGAGGAGATGACCCGATGGAGGGCGGAATAGCCGCCCCCGGATACATAATCATCCGGGTCAAGGGAGGCGATGCGGCCCGTGTTGTCCAGGACCAGCCGGGTCTGGCCGGCCCAGAAACCGGACGGTCCATCCGCCGGAGGCCAAAGGGCCGCCGTACCTTTCCAGGGCTGGCCTTCAGTCGGGGCGACGGCCAGCCAATGGTCCACTATGCTATTTACATCTGCAGGTGTTACCTGGGTGAAGCGGAAGGTCTCGCTCTCGCTGGTCTGCACCAGGACCACGGGCGCCTGAAAACAGGCCCCGTCGCATCCCGCCACTGCCACTGTTGCTGCAAGGCCTAGCTTTGTCACTTCATCCAGCAGCGAATCGAAGACCACGCCGGCCCCAACGGACTGGGAGCAGCCTCCTACCTGGACCAGCGCCCTGGGGAAGCGGGCCCTGGAGGTTTCTTCGGCCCTGGCCACGAGCCCCGGGTAGTTCAACTGGGGCCTCTCTTTCCATCGGTAACGGCCCGTACGAGGGCTACTGCCCTATCGGGGGTCATGCGGCCAGAGCAGACGCCGGCGTACTCGACAGCGGGGGCCGCGGGGCAGGAGGGTTGGGATTATACCAGCGAGGGCATGAACGGCCCCACCGACGAAATCCCTCCGGCCTCGATACCCATTGATTTCTCCAGGCCTTCCAGCACCGGAACGGCCCCATTCAAGTAGCAGGAGAGCCCGGTGCAGACCCGGATAATATGCTTGCCCGGCGCTTTCAGCCTCAGCTCAGGGAATGAGGAGGCCACACCGTGCACCTCGCTCGCGGGCACCTTCAGATATGCCGAGACCTCTTCCATGGCCCAGGCGGGGATCCAGCGCGTTTCCTCCTGGACGGCATGGAGGACTGGAAGCAGTTGGGTCCGCTCCCGGGGGAACCTGCCCAGCACCTCCTTTATCCCTTCTCTGTCCATCTTTACCGTTTCTGAGCCGTGATCGGAACGATGTCAGCATCCGCCACCAGGCCATCGAGTCCCAGTTCCGTCAGCCTGGCCCCGGGGATCAGGCCCTCGGGCGTCCAGCCCCGGGCCCGGTAGTATCCGTCGATCATACCTTCTAGCTCATCGGAGGAGAGGGCACTATCCTCGAAGATACGGGGCGGAAGGGCATCATCGGTCCTGGTCCATCCCTCCCTGAGATTGAAGGCTTTTCGCAGGTTGTTGATACGCTCTCCCACCCGCCGCAGCTCCTCCGGGGAGGTCTCCCACCCGGTGATCAGCTCATACATGTGGGCCGTTTCTCCATAGAAATCGGTGAAGCAGCGCCTGAGGAACTTGGATAGTATAAGGGAGTCCAGGACGGCGGCGAAGTCCTCGCTGGCAGCGGCCGCGACTCCCCTGTCGGGCCCCGAGGTGATGTCCGAGTCCCCCGGCGCCATGTCGGCGTCGTAGGCGGAGGAACGGTTGTGGCATGCGCCCCGAGGGTTGACGGCCAGGCCCAGGGCCAGGGTCTTTAGGGTCCGAGGGTCATAACCCGGCATCTCCAGGCCCTTCACCTGCATGGCCCAGGCCTGGGAGCCGCAGCCCAGTGTTTGGGCCGCTTGCCTGCTGCCCTGGGCCAGCAAGTCTCCGATCCCCTCCCTGCGCCCGATCTTCTCGATGGCCGATAGGAGGGCCTTGCCGTTGCCGAACCTCAGCTCCAGGCCATCGGTGTCGGTGGTGGAGAGAAGCCCCCTCTCGTAGCACTCCATGGCCCAGGCGATGGTCCCTCCGGTGCTGATGGTGTCCACGCCTATCCGGTCGCACAGGGCGGAGGCCTGTATCACGATGTCCGGGTCGTCGATCCCGCACAGGGGGCCCAGGGCAAAGAGGCTCTCGTATTCAACCCTGCTCCTCACAGCGGGCACGTTTTCGCCCTTGGTCTTGTAAAAGTGCTCCCAGTCCCGGGAGGCATCGCCACCTCCGGAGGCCCGTCCATGTTCTTCCTGGAGCCTTTCGGCGCTCAGGCGATGTGCGCCTTCAAATGAGGACCGGCGGAAGTTATAGGAGGGAAGGGCCGCCATTTGATTGAGCCTGGTCAGATTGGCCACGGTCCCCGGCCCGCGATACTTGGCAGTGGCTTCACCCTCGCTCTTCTTTCGCAGCTCGCCGGCCACTATAGCCAGCTCCCGGGGCCGGGCCACGAGACAGGAGCCGGTGCCCCTGAAGGCGATGGCTTTGAGGTTCTTGGAGCCCATAACGGCCCCTGAACCTGTCCGGCCCGCCTGCCTGCCATCGTTGGTTATACAAGCGTACAGGACCAAAGCTTCTCCAGCAGGGCCGATAGCTACTACCCGCATCTCCGGGTCTTTCAGCAGGGCCTTGACCTGTCGCTCTGTTTCGCTGGCGGCACACCCAGCAAGATATTGGATCTCTCGGAATGCGACCCTATCGTCCTGGAGCACCAGGCAGGTCAAATTGGGTGCCTTCCCGGTGATTACCAGAGCGTCGAAGGGCATGCGTCTCAGCTCGTCGGCCACGGGCCCCGAGGATAGGGAATCACCTATGAAATCGGTCAGGGGCGACTTGCAGGCGACGGCGAACTTGGAGGTTGAAGGGATGCCAACGCCGGCCAGAGGGCTGCCGGTAAGGATTAGGGGGGCCTCAGGGGAGAGGGGGTCCACCCCTCTTGGAGCGCAGGAATACAGAAGCCTGGCCCCCAGCCCCACACCTCCGATGTACTCCTGGAGAAGTGCGGGGTCCAGGGCCTCCGACCTTACGGTCCGCCTGAACAGGTCTACAAACAGCACTCGGCCGCGATAACCGTACAAGGGCGGGCCTCCCTATAGATTGCTACAACCCGTCTCCAAACTCAACGGAGAAAGACGCCAAGGCGTATGGCTTAGTAACTATCTCAAAACGACCCGCGTCAGTATTCGCCATCCTTCGACAAGTCCCGAGTATCGGGACAAGCTCAGGACGAACGGGAAATGTAACCTCTTCCGTTCGTGGTGAGCCTGTCGAACCACCTTTTGAGATAATTTCTTATTCATCGTTGAGGCCGTATTCGGCCTCCAGCGCCAGTGCCTTGTCCAGGTCTTCCTGGGTGTTGACGTTGAAGAAGCTGAGATGGCTGGGGTCGAAGGCTTCTATGTCGTCCTCCTCCAAGTATGCAACGTTTATCTGTTCGAAGAAGATGGCGATTTTGAGCTGGTCTGCTTGAAGGCAGTGCTCAATCGGGCCAACACAGCTTTTGGAGTAGACGGCGTGGAGTGGCTCCGGCCGGCCCTGTAACCTGGGCACTACGGCATCATAATCGGAGACGATGTCCAGCATGAAGCGGATCAGGTCGACGTTGAGGAAGGGCATATCGCAGGCCACCACCACCCCGTAGTTGCCTTTGGCCGCGGAGAGGCCCGTGAAGATGCCTCCAAGGGACCCCGTTCCCGGGTAAAGATCCGCGGCTGTGCGGACCCAGGGAGGCAGGTTCAGGTCGGCAGCCTTGCTCTCCTCCGCAACCACTACCACCGTCTCCGATGTGACCTGGGAGAGCTTGCCGACCACCCGCTCGATGAGGGACTGGTCCCCTATCTTCTCGACGGCCTTGTTCCTGCCGAGACGTTTGCTCCGGCCTCCGGCCAGGGCCACCCCGCTTACCATCGTTCCGCCGCTTTTCGCAACCATAACAGGTGGTCATTATAACTCCCATCCCTTTTCTCGGGCAACGACGCCGTTGGCCCCTGCCCATCGCGGTCCCACTCTTATCGGGGGCCGCACTGATGAGAGACGCTGGGGACATACCCTGTGATATAATCGCTTGAGACCTACCTTCGTGCCTGTAAACCCGTCTTTATTCGGAGACTCCCTTGAGCAGCGCCCTCCCCATAACCATCTACTCCGATTACATATGACCCTGGTGCTACATCACGTCCGTGCGGCTGGAAAAGGTTGAGGATAGGTTTCGAGAGCGAGTGGAGCTCCGATGGAGGAGCTACGCTCTCCTCATGGGCCGCATGGAGGCCAGGGCCGTTACTCCCCACAGCAGGACCTCCCGGGCGGCAGCCTCAAGGGCGGAGCCCGAGGCCCCTTTCCAGGCCTGGGAGGAGTCGAAGCCGTATGTCACCTCCAGCCTTCCGGCCCTGGAGGCCGCCAAGTGTGCCTCACTCCAGGGCGAAGAGGCCTTCGCGGCCTATCACCGGGCCCTGTTTAGAGGACTGTTCGTGGAGAGCCGGGACATCAGCGATGCCGAGGTGCTGGTCGCCATGGCAAAGGAGCAGGGCCTGGATGCAGACAGGTTCCGGGGCGACCTGAACGCCAGCCGGCAAAGGGTGGTGGTAATAGGGGAGCACCTGGAGATGCTCTCAGAGTATGGGGAGGCGGCCTCGGGAGTTCCGCTGGTGATCATAGGCGGGCGGGACCCGATAGTAGGGGCCGCTCCTCCGGACCTTTATATACGCATCATAGAGCGGGCCCTGGAGGAAGGAATCACTTCGCCGGGCGGTTAGGACACACTTCTATGGCAATACTTCGGCTCTCCATATTCACGCCCCAGCCGGGGAACGAAAAGAGGGTGGCAAATCTCCTGGAGGCCCTGGATACGGCTTTTGCCCAGCAGTCGGGCTACGTTCTGGGGCTCCGATTCACGGGGACCGGCGGCGATGGAGAGCTGGGCAGGATATTCGTATGGGAGAGCGATCAAGCAGGCCAGAGGGCGGAGGAATCCCCCGAGGCCTCATCCCTGGTCCGACGCCTCCAACAGCTATCTCAACCGGACCCCACGGAGCGGTCATTCCATCTTCAGGGCTATGCCCTGAGGCCCAGCTAGTCCTTCGTCCCGAAAATATTGTGTCATTCTGAGTCGTTCCACTTCTGGAAGGACGAAGAATCTAGACCGTTCGTCCCGATTGTATCGGGACTCAAGGGTGACAAAAAGGAACGTTATATATCGGACTGACCACTATTCCTTCGTCACGG
>JACZVB010000349.1 GCA_022572865.1 Chloroflexota bacterium
GTTGGCCCTGCTCCGAGACCAGCTCACTCGAGACCCGATGACTGGGCTGCGCAACAAGCGCTACTTAGAGGAACGCCTGGCCGCAGACCAGTGGGCCCGGTCCGCCCGTTATGGACATCCCTGCTTGGTGATGGTGCTCGATGTGGACGACCTTAAGGGGATAAATGACCGCTGGGGCCATGCTGCCGGGGACTGGGTCCTGCGCCGGGTCTCTATGACGTTGCACACTACCATTCGGGCCCCGGATGTGGCCGCTCGCCTGGGTGGAGATGAATTTGCAGTCCTGCTGCCGGGAACCGATGAGGCGGGAGCAAGATGCGCGGCGCAGCGTCTGCTGAGGAATCTGAGCCTCGGACCGGCAGAGGTGTACGGTTCGACGCAGGAGGTCCCATTCAGCCTCAGCATAGGAATCGCAGCGAGCGCCCAGGACGAGGATCATGGTCAGACCCTCCTGGCTATGGCGGACCGGATGATGTACAAGGCCAAGAGTTGGAACGGGAATAGGATAGAGGTAACGGGGCACGGGCCTGCTTGAGGGAGTCCCTTTGCCGGGGTTTGGAGGCCCGTCCAGAGCCTGTCCTGCCTGTCCTGAGCCCCGTTGAAGGAAGCTTGTCGAAGGGATGATCGAAACTATCATTAACCACTCTCGTATATCACCTTTATTGAACATCCTTTGGGCTTGAAGAGCTGTATCGACTCCCTGGTGAGTTCTATAGATTGAGATAAATTGCATCATACAAGAGGCTTGTGGTCCAGGAGGCTGTGCCAACCAAAACCTGTTACATTGCAACAATATAGTACTTCAGGGCTACAATATAGTACTTCAAGCTGACGAAACGGCCACCCGAGGAAGGGAATCGATGCAGCAAACCCCCCAGCATGTTAAGTCCGGGCAAGTTGAATGGCCCACAGAGTACTCAAACTATCCAGCGTCGCTAATGGACGTTTACCGCCTCAAAAGGCTAATAGGCAACAAAGCACCAGTGGTGGTCAAAGGCGTAAGCCTGGTGGTTTCGGCGCTCGACCCCGGCGCCACCTATCCTTCCCATTCTCATCCGGCCCCGGAAATCTACTACTTCTTAAAGGGAAGAGCAGAATGCACCTGGGGTGATGAGACCTTCATAGCGGAGCCTGGAACTGTGGTCTATACGCCCCCGAACCTGCCGCACAGCATGCGGAATATAGGTGATGACCCGGTAGAAGCCGTTATATTCTGGTGGGGAGACGAAGTAGGTGTCCTGGCTGAACTGACGGAGCCTGAGATAAGGTGTATTTAACAGGACTGACGCCCTATATACTGAGGCATCGATCATAATCACCGGCGGTGGGAGGTTGCCATGGCTACTGCTCGCAGGGAAGTCCATACCCAGGTTAGCCCAATAGCGCTCAAGCACCCCCTTGACCCCCTGACCCCGGACGAGATCGAGGATGCGGTCGAAATTCTACGGGCGGACCGGAGCCTGGGGAAACGGGTCCGGTTCGAGACCGTGGTCCTGAACGAACCGCCTAAAGCCCAGGTGCTCCGCTATAAAGACGGAGACCCGATCCAGAGAGAGGCCTTCATAGCCCTCCTGGACAACGACACCGGATCAGTCTACGAGGCCGTGGTCTCCATCACCGACAGCACCGTCAAGTCCTGGGAGCACATCCCGGGGGTCCAGCCGAAGATCATGCTGGATGAGTTCTACGAGTGTGAAGAGGCGGTGAAACGCGACCCGGCATTTAGAGAAGCCCTGCGGAAGAGGGGGATCACGGACATAGACCTGGTAATGGTCGATCCCTGGTCCGCTGGGAACTTCGGTATAAAGGAGGAGGAGGGGCTGAGGCTCTCTTATGCACGATGCTGGCTCAGGGCCAGCCCCACCGACAACGGATACGCCCGCCCCATCGAAGGGGTCATACCCGTGGTCGATCTCAACAGCATGAAGGTCTTGAGGGTGGAGGACCATGGGGTTGTCCCCCTGCCACCGAACTCGGGGAACTACGCCGCCGAGTTCGTCCGGGAGTTCCGCACCGACCTCAAGCCCCTGGAGATCACCCAGCCCGAGGGCCCCAGCTTCCAGGTGGATGGGCGGCGAGTTTCCTGGCAGAAGTGGGAACTGAGAGTAGGATTCACTCCTCGAGAAGGGCTGGTTTTACATAACGTGAGCTACCTGGACAAGGGGCGCCAGCGTCCCATCCTCTACCGGGCTGCCCTCTCGGAGATGGTAGTGCCCTACGGCGATCCCGGCGAGGCCCACTTCCGCAAGAACGCCTTCGATGTGGGCGAGTATGGCATCGGAACCCTGACCAACTCCCTGTCCCTCGGGTGCGATTGTCTCGGCGAGATCTACTACTTCGATGCGGTCATGAACGACAGTCGGGGCGGGGTCATGACCATCCCTAACGCGATCTGCCTGCACGAAGAGGATTTCGGAATCCTCTGGAAGCACGTGGACTGGCGGACGGGCCAGGCCGAGGTGCGCCGGTCCCGCCGGCTGGTGATCTCCTTCATAGCCACCGTCGGCAACTACGAATACGGCTTCTTCTGGTACTTCTATCAGGACGGCACTATCGAATACCAGGTGAAGCTGACTGGGATAGTGAACAACGCCGCCGTACAGGCGGGGGAGGTGCCCAAGCACGGGACCCTCATAGCT
>JACZVB010000350.1 GCA_022572865.1 Chloroflexota bacterium
GGCGGCTTGCAAAGCGGCCGTAGCGGAACGGCCCATTGACCAGGTGGACCAGACCCTGCTGCCGGCGGGCCGAGTTGATGACCTCGGGCCCCTCATCCTCAGAGAGCTGCAGCGCCATCTGCCTGGTCACCCGGTTGCCCCGACCCCCGGCGACCAGGCCAAATAGGCGAAGGCAGGCATCGCACAGCAAAGGGTCTGAACGCCACTGGCCCAGGGCCCAGAAAAAGGGGAGGACCACGTTCACCGCCATCTCCCGGGCCCGCTCCCGGCCCAGGTAGCGGGGCACCATGAGACCCTCTTCTATGGAGCCCGGGGCCTCGGCCCAGGACGCCTCCAGGACTACCCTCTCCATCCCTTCGAGAAGGCCGGCGTCCAGATACCTGGCCATCAGGTGGGCGGCGCCCATGATGCGGCTTCTCGGATGGTTGGCCGGCCTGATCCGGCGGGTGTGCCAGTCGGCCTCTTTCATCTCCCGGCTCAGGGGCGAGTTCCGCCATATCATCTCCAGCTCCTTCACATCCTCGGACCCAGGCCCCCGGGCCTCCCCTGGGCTCTGAGAGGGCAGGAGGCCCGCCGTTCCCAGCAGCCAGGCGGCCAGGGCCACGGGGCGGCGCTGGTAAGGCAGGCCGGCTCCCAGGCCCTCCAGGGTGGAGTAGGGCAGCAGCCTTCCCAGATGTAGAAACGGCTCCTGGTTCTTGGCGTAGCCCAGGGCCTCCAGCAGCCCCTGGTACAGCACCTCCCCCGGTGGCCAGCAGGCCAGCTCCCCCTGAAAGCGGATACCCTTGTTTTTGAACCTCGTCTCTCCTGCCAGGTCCAGCAGCCTGCCCGTCCCATCCCTGCCCAGGGCCTGGGCCACCCGGCGGCAGCCCGTGTAGAAGGGGGGCGTCTCCTCCGGCGAAGGATCGAGGGCCACCAGCGCCCCGACGGGGAGGGAGAGGCGGCCCTTCAAGGGTACCGTGGCTACCTCCACGCCGTCCTCCCTGCGGGTCCACAGGGTATCGGCCATCCAGGTGACGTGGAGGACCACCCCGTTGTAGGCCGGGTCCCTGTGATGTCCATGGGTTATCCAGTCCCTGGACCACACGTGGAGCTCCACATCCCCCTCCAGCAGACGGCCCTCCTCCAGGGCCACTATGGCGCCCAGGAAGTCGGGGCCCGAGTCACCGTTGGCGCGGCCTGGAAAGACCACCTGAAGCCGCCGCCCATCGGCCGTCTCCAGTCTGGATGCCTCGATCCACTGGCCCCTCCATATCCTGGTCAGGAGCCTCTCGTCTATCTCCCTCTCCATCTTTTCCTCGGGGGCTCTTCCTAAGCAGGGCAGGGCCCATCCCGGTGGCCCTGGGGCCCGTTCGGGGGCTCTCCCCAACCCTCTACGCCCCCACCCATGGGACCGGTTGTACCTGGGGATGCCAGGGGCTGGTCATTCCAGAGCCGACTCTCTTACCAGATCCTAAAGTCGCGCTGTGGACCCGGCTGGGGGCCATGTGGGCGGACCGCCGCCTAGGGCCTGCCTTCGGCCCCTTCGTCACGGCGCCGGAACTCCGGAACGGGCTTGACCTGATACCCGTACCCGGCCTCCTCCGCTATCATGGAGAGGAGTCTCACCGAGGTCCCCCTGGGGATGTACATTCCCAGCTCCCACTCGCTTATGGTCTGTTGCCTGGTGCCCAGCTCCTGGGCCAGCTCCCGCTGGGTCATTGCCAGATGCCTTCTCAGTTTCCGTACCGTGCCGGAATGCCAGATTGGCTTCTTCTTTTTCTCCACCGCCATCGGAACATTATACACGGAAGCGTGTAAGTAGTAAAGAAGCGCCGGCGGGCGTTTATAAGTCGATTCTTGACTCGAGAGTAAAAAGCATGTAAACAAAAGAATATGCCCGAATATCGTAGAATAACTGCTATATAGTGCTGATATACACCATTGTATGATAATGAACTAGAATTCTTGGGTATCAGGCAAATTGCAGGGCCTGGAAACTCCGGTTAACATAGCCATACTGGCACTCGACCATAGAGAGTGCTAATCTGTAGATGACACTCGGTATATATGGAAGGAGGATTCATATTGGCCAGGAAGTTTGAACCGTTGGGAGACGGTGTGCTTATCAAGCCCATCGAGCAAGAGGAGGTGACGGCCAGCGGGTTAGTGTTGCCCGACACCGCCAAGGAGAAACCCCAGGAGGGGAAGATCATATCCGTGGGCCCGGGCCGTCTGTCGGAAGATGGCAAGCGGGTGGCCATGGAGGTGAAGAAGGGGGACAAGGTACTGTTCCGGAAGTATTCGGGGACCGAGGTGAAAGAGGGTGAGGAGGAGTACCTCATCGTCCGAGAATCGGACATCGTGGCCAAGATCCGTTAGGATCGGCCCATCCCTGCTTCGACAACAACCTAGCGTACCTGGAAAGGAGTACTTATGGGAGCTAAGCAATTAGCATACAGTGAGGAGGCAAGGGCCTCCTTGAGAAGGGGGATCGACGCCCTGGCCGACGCGGTGAAGATCACCCTGGGCCCCAAGGGGCGAAACGTGATCCTGGACAAGAAGTTCGGCCCTCCCACCATCACCAATGACGGCGTGACCATTGCCAAGGAGATAGAGGTGGAGGACCCGTTCGAGAACATGGGGGCCCAGCT
>JACZVB010000351.1 GCA_022572865.1 Chloroflexota bacterium
GACTCCGATGGGATTTCTCTTCTGGCCAGCGAGGGAGTGCGTCGAGACCTGGTGCGCCACTTCCGCTCCCTCGGTTATACCTACGTGACCCTGGACCTATCCGGCTTCCGCTCCGGCAGCATGAACGAGGTGCTGCAGCTTACCGGCGCCTCACCCAGGGCCAACTAGCAGGATTGGAGTATCGCGTCCGATAGCGGCCCCGGTTCTGTCTTACTATGCCGGTTTTCCCTTCCACTTAGAAATTATCTCAAAAGGTGGTTCGACAGGCTCACCACGAACGGAAGAGGTTACATTTCCCGTTCGTCCTGAGCTTGTCCCGATACTCGGGACTTGTCGAAGGATGGCGAATACTGACGCAGGTCGTTTTGAGATAGTTACTTAGAACCAGTCGGGGAAGGATGATGCTCCCTTATGAATGTCCAGACCTGGGGACAAAACTCCTATGTCGTGGCAACCTATCCAAGAAGGGTTATCCAGGGGTTGGAAGAGGCCTTGAAAGAGCCTGCACAGCGACCCGACGATACATCGGACATCGAGTGGGGAATTAGGCAGGTAACCTTTCAGAACGGCTAAGAACGAACGCCTGGCATCGGTAGTACGCCACCAGGCGAAAAGGATAGAGGGAGCCGGTAATTGAGGGCGGTGTATTTCAACTGCATAGGCGGGATCAGCGGGGACATGGTGCTGGGCGCGCTGGTGGACGTGGGGCTGCCCCTGGCCTCTCTATCCGAGGAGCTGTCGAAGCTCAAGCTGGGTGGATACCGGATCGAGGAGGCCCGGGACCGCCGGGGAGGGATATCGGGTACTCGGGTCACGGTCATTCTGGATAAAGAGGCATCGCGACACGGCCCCCGGGCCCTGAAAGAGATACTGTCCATCATCTCCGCCAGTCCCCTGGCCCCCCGGGCTAAGGAGAGGGCAAAGGCCGTTTTCCAGGGACTGGCCCAGGCCGAGGCCAAGGTCCACGGGTCATCCATCGAAGAGGTCCACTTCCACGAAGTCGGCGCCGTAGACGCGATAGTCGATATCGTAGGCGCGGCTGCGGGGCTGGAGCTACTGGAGGTAGACCGGGTGTACTGCTCGGCCATACCCGGGGGTGATGGGACGGTATCCTCGTCCCACGGCAGGCTACCGGCGCCGGCCCCCGCAACCCTGGAGCTGATGGCAAAAGCCCGCGCCCCTCTGAGGGCCACCACAGACCCCCAGGTGGAGCTCTCGACGCCTACCGGGGTGGCAATCATGACGGCCCTGGCGTCCTTCCAGCCACCAACACTGGAAATTGAGAAGGCGGGGTACGGCCTGGGGCAACGGGACCTGGGAGACTACCCAAACGTCCTGGGCATCTGGCTGGGCCAGGTGGAAGGGGCTGAGGCTACTCGTACCCTGCTGCTTCTGGAGACCAACATCGACGATATGAACCCGGAGCTGTACGGATACGTGATGGAACGCCTCTTTCTGGTCGGGGCGAGGGACGTATGGTTCACGCCCATCCAGATGAAGAAGGAGCGGCCCGCGGTCATGCTGAGCGTGCTGAGCACGTCCCAGGACGAAGACGCGGTGGTACGTACCATTCTCAGGGAGACATCGAGCCTGGGGGTGCGGGTGCGGGAGGTGAGACGCCATGAGGCAGGGCGGGAGGTCAGGGGGGTGTCGACCAGCCTGGGGACCGTCGATGTCAAGGTCAAGTTGATCTCCGGCCGGGCCGTGGCCGTATCCCCCGAGTACGAATCGTGTCGTCGCATCGCCCTGGAAAAGGGAATTCCTCTACAGGAGGTCTACCGCATCGTCACGGGTGAGGCGGGGCGGCAGCTCCTGGATCACGGGGACTAGCACAGTCCCGATTTCTAGCCACCCAGCGATAGGCCGGGACCCCCAGGATACTGACCCCAGGAAGCCATAAGACCAGGGCCAGAGGTATCAGCAGGGGGAGCCTGAGACTCAGCTGTCTGAAGGCGAAGAACCCCTCGTGGCGACGACCTCGTGCATCGACAAGATACGCGGCCCTGCAAAGGTCGGCCCACGTCAGGCCCGGGGGCGGGCTCTCCAACGACTGATAGGGGACCCACTCAATCTGGCCGAAAAAATCCAGGAGCGAAAGCCATCGGACAGACCTGGCGCAGAGCCTACAGTCCCCATCGTAGTAGAGGGTCCAGCCCCTTCCGGCATGGGCGCTTTTACTCATTGTTGCCCCATAAGGGATCAAAAAATCTCATTTTAGATTATGTCAACGGCGCTTATCTACTGGGCGAGTGGGTAGTGTCCCCATTTGATTCGGCGGGATAACCTCCGACGAGCACCCAGTATTGACTTTTCATGGTGCTTTTTCATATACTGGTCTTTGGATTATATAGATCGGTGTGCTCATACCTTCTGCGTAGTTCGTAGGAGGTATTTTCAAATATCGGATTGTAGTATATATTGTATAATCGGTTCTAGCCCTGTGGCCGGGCCGAACTTTTATAAAGATGTGAGCGCACCGGCGGCGGCCCGAGCGGCACAATGGTAGCGCAACCGATTTTTAATCGGTAGTCTGGTGGGTTCGAATCCCCCTTCGGGCTCTAACATTCGAGCACCCATTCGCTTGGTGAACCTTCTAGGCCGGTTCACCAACGC
>JACZVB010000352.1 GCA_022572865.1 Chloroflexota bacterium
GACCAAATCTAATTTCTTCCCCCTTCCTGGCCAGGAAGGGGGACAGGGGGATGGTCGAAAGTGCTATTAAACACTCTCACCGGGCATGGTTTGACAGCAATCAAAGGTGGGACTATGCTTCCCCTGTCCGTAGCAGCTTAACAACAGAAGAACTTGCTTCAGGTACCCCAGAGGTTTAATAGGGAAGGCGGTGTAATTCCGCCGCGGTTGCGCCACTGTAATCGGGGAGCCTGCCGGTTCTAGAGCCACTGTCCACTCCGTATTTCTTGAGAGGATGGGAAGGCGCCGGCAGAGCAACGATCCGAAAGTCAGGAGACCTGCCTGGAGGAGCGGATTCCTACTCTGCGCTCAACAGAGACGGCTCCATCGCGGCGATACACCCTAACCGATAGCATCATCGTATCCCGAGCCCCGGCACGAGTAGACCCGGGGCTTTCTCTTTGCCCTCGGGCGTCTACCCAGCTCGCTAACAGCAGCGCCTTTTCGTAGCTTTCGCTTCTCCGGCTGCCGTCCCGGCCCTCCCTTCGTACCCTGAGGCCTGGTTGCCACGGATAATCAGCTGTTCGAGGGGATTGCCGATGAGAAGGACATGCAGGCGAATCAGCCCTAGTTTTCCAGCCGGGATAATTTTGGTTTTGGCCTTAACCCTGGTTGTTGCCCTGGCGTGCGGAGGGGAGGCCGATACTCCCACCCCCACCCTTTCGCCGACGGCAGCACCCACCCTAGTTCCCAGCTCCACCACCGTGCCCGCACCTACAACGGCGCCCGCACCTACTACAGCGCCCGCACCTACAACTGCGCCTGTACCTGCAGCTGCGCCCAGCCCCACCGCTACTCCTTCACCCTATTCCCTGACCATTATGGGAAGCAACGGCAAGGCGGTTATCTTCACGGGGCCGCCGGAGCGCATCGTTGCCATCGACAGCGCTGCCGTGGAGGTTCTGTTCGCCATAGGTGAAGGACACCGGGTGGTTGGGACCCACGATTTCGTGACATTCCCGCCGGAGACGGCCCAGGTCCAGAGGGTGGGGAGCGCCTTCGCCCTGAACCTGGAGCAGATCGCCATCCTGGAGCCGGACCTGATCTTCATCTTCTTCGAGTCGCCAGTGGCCGACCTGGAGACCCTGGGTGTTCCGGTCTTATATCTGGACCCCCCGGCCGATCTTGGCGAGGTAGCTGATAACATACGGCTGTGGGGAGAGATAATCGGTGAGGTCGAGAAAGCCAATGACCTGGCCCTGGACTTCGAGACCTTGATAGCGGAGATACAGGGGAGGCTTTCCAATGTATCCGAAGGCCCCAGGGTGTACCACGACGAGGCCCCCGGCCTCTGGACTACGGGCAGCGGGTCATTGGCCGATCAGGTATATTCCTTCCTCAAGGCGGAGAACGTGTTCCGCGACATGGAGGGCTATGCCCAGATAAGCGCCGAAGAGCTGGTGGCCCGGGACCCCCAGGTGATCATCAGCGTCCACGATGAGGGACCCGAGATATTTCGGGGTAATCCGGCGTTCTCGGGGATTTCCGCAGTGGTGAACGGCCGCCTGATAGCCATAGATGGATCTCTTCTCGGTGTCCCCGGGCCCCGGGTGGTCCTGGGTATCGAGGCGATAGCCAGGGCACTGTATCCAGACCTGTTCGAATAAGGAACCGTTAACCCTGAACATACGATAGGAGATGCTCGATGCCAGAGGCTCAGAATACAGTCCCGCTCCCCCCTCAGGCCCGGGGCCGGTGTGACGTCAGGAGGCCCTAGTTGGGACTAGCTCGTAACCGGCGTCCTCCGCGGGAGGCCGTTCATCCGAGTCCAGGGGCCAGGCTTCTATCCCTTCCCTATCTCTCCTCTCACCTGGTGGTGGCCTTGCTGGCCCTGGTGGTCATCGTTATCGTGGCCGGGGGCATCGGCTCCGTCTATATCCCTCCCCTGGACATGCTGAAGATCGTGGTGGACAAGGCCCCCCTTCTCAGCCTGGAGCACACCTGGCCCGAGAGCTGGGACACCATCATCTGGCAGATCCGTTTCCCCCGGGTGATACTGGCAGTCCTGGTGGGCGGCGCCCTGGCCATATCCGGCGCTACTTACCAGGGGCTGTTTCGGAACCCCATTGCGGATCCGTACCTGATAGGGGTTGCCTCGGGCGCGGGGTTGGGGGCGACCCTGCTTCTGGTAACCGAGCTGCCCATCTACTCCCACGGCTTAAGCCTATTGCCCGTAGCCGCTTTTGCAGGTGGATTGCTGGCCGTGAGCATCGCCTACAGCATATCCAGGCAGTCGGGAGGGCTGCCATTGACCACCCTAATCCTGGCCGGCGTGGCCATCTCATCCCTGGCCAGCGCCGGCATCAGCCTCCTGATCATCAGGTCCGACCCGGATGTGAGGCCTGTGCTGGCCTGGCTCCTGGGGGGCTTCGGAGGCACTCAGTGGAGGGATGTGCAGATAGTGCTGCCGTACCTGGTCCCCGGCGTGGTGATAATGATAGCCTACGCCCGGATACTCAACCTGTTCCAGGTGGACGAGGATGAGGCCAGGCAGCTAGGGGTCAACGTAGAGCGCACGAAGCTGATCCTCATAGGAGCGGCATCCCTTACCACTGCCGCTGCGGTGTCGGTC
>JACZVB010000022.1 GCA_022572865.1 Chloroflexota bacterium
CGGACATCGACTGGAGATCATCGTTGAGGATGAGAAGTGCAACGCCGCGGACGCCATCACCGCATACACCAAGCTGACCACGGTGGATAACGTGAAGATAATTCTGGGCACCTCCTGCAGCGGCGCTATGCTGGGCGCAGCGCCCCTGGCCGAAGCGGACGGGGTGGTTATGTTCTCCGGTCTGGCCACCAACCCCGACATCGCCTTTGCCGGAGACTTCATCTTCCGGACCTCCATGAACGATAACGCGGTGGGCTTTGACACCGGGAATACGATGTGGGTCGATGAAGTCCGGACCCTGGCCACCATGACCGAGGCCACGGACTACGCCGAGGGCGTGCGGCGTCAAACTGTAAGCAGGTTCGAGGAGCTGGGTGGCGAGGTGGTAGCTACGGAGCGGTACGCATCCGACGTTACGGACTTCCGAAGCCAGCTTACCAAGCTGATCGGACAGAATCCGGACGCCATCCACATCTCGGCCCAGTCCGAGTTCACCGGCGGCACCATCATCAAGCAGCTCGATGAGCTGGGGTACGATGGCGCCCTCTACTCAGAGATCGTCGCCATTGGGGTCACGGCCCTGGAGATCGCCGGCGATGCCGCCATAGGGGTGAAGGCCATCATAGCTGAGCTTGACCCGGCCAACGGGAAGGCCCAGCAGGTGCTCGCCGATTTCCAAGCCCGTTGGGGTTACATCACCCTTCCCTGGTACCTGGGATCGGCCTACGATGACGTGTTCATCACGGCCGAGTGCCTCAGTCGAACGGGTGATGACCAGGATGCGGAAGGCTTCCGGGACTGCCTGTACGACATCAGCTACTCCGGCACCATCGGGGACTACAGTTTCGATTCTGACGGTGAGGTTGTGGGTCTCTCCAACGCGGTCATCGAGGTCTTGCCCGTAGCCGAGAGGACGACGGCCAACCAGGGTTATAGGGTCCTAGGTGCTGCTCCCACGCCGTAAAACTAGACCGGTCCCCTGAGCAGACCCTGGGGATCGAAGATACCACATAGGACTGAAGAGAGAACAAGAGCTGTTTCGCCTAGCTGGTGGGGCCCGTTCGGGCCCCACCAGTTGGGCGGTAGTTAGACCTTCACGCCCTTACATGTGGTGAGCTTTATCTAGTGGAGCATCTGTACTTCCATAGTTTCTGGTGCCGGCATCCACAAGCTTGACGGTGAAGTTATGAGTGGTGGTAGAGCGGCATGGAATTCTGAAACCCTGGAGAATATCCTTCGTTATAGGCATGCCGAATTTGGATATATCGGTCAGGGATCAAATGCCCAGGGTTTCGTCTCCGCTGGAGTTGGCGCCCTCTCCCAGCCTGAGGAAGTTGTATCCCAGAAACCTCACTGAGGAAGACCAGGAAGGAATGCCTTGCTGAAATATTTCAATGGAGAGAGGCGACTACCCTCACTGTCCGATATTACGGGCAGCCAGCGGCTGGCGATGCTTTTGACGTTAATGGTCGTCGCTTACATTTCCTGGAAAATTGGGCAGTCGGCACAGCAGACCCTCCAGTTTGCCTTCAACGGGGTTTCCGTAGGCGCTGTCTACGCCCTGCTGGCCATGGGATTCACCATGGTCTACGGCACCGTCTGGTTCTTCGATCTGGCCTTCGGCGCGGCGGCGGCCATGGGTGCCTACGGCGTCTTTTATCTAAGGTCTTCAGAGGCGTTAGGGATAGGCCAATTCGAGGTACAGAACGTCTACCTTAATGTGGTCTTGGCTGCGGTGGTTACAGGCGTCATAGGATGGGTGCTGTACACCTGGATATACCCACGCCTGAGGAAGCGCGTAGACCCGGCGGTATTACTAGTGGTAGGGGCCCTGTTAACGGTAGGCGCCGGAATCTATATGGGCCTCCTCCTTTCCTATCCTGACGACCTGAACCTCTGGCTCAGCCCCCTGATTGGGGCGATGGTGGCGGGAGCGGCGGCCATGGCGCTATCCCAGGTTTATAGCCGTGGCCTGCATGGAACAAGAAACCTTGTTCCTCTAGTGGTTGCTGCCGGGATAGGGACACTGGTTCTGGGCGCATACTGCGGCCTGCTGGTGGCCAGGACGCCGGGGTCCAGCCTTTACCTGAGCTGGGGGGTATCGAGCCTGCTGGCGGGAGCGGTAGGCCTATCCCTGTACCGGGGACTGTACATGTACATGCGCCGCCGGGCCAGGTCTCCCCTGATAATGCTGGTGGCCTCACTGGGCGTACTGCTGGCCATTACCGCCTTTTTCACCATAATCTTCCAGAGCGCTCCTCGTCCCTTGCCGGAGGCCTTCGGCTCCGACTCCTGGGAGATCGGCGGAGCAAGAATAAAACCGTTCAACGTCTTCTCCATAGGCGTGGCCTTCACGGCCTTTGCCGGTCTTGTGCTTCTCCTGAAGAGGACCTCTTTCGGGAAGGCGGTGCGGGCCATCAGCGATGATGAAGAGGTAGCAAAGGTGGTGGGGATTAACACCACCGCAATTATCGCCATTGTTTTCTTCATCGGAGCCACCCTGGCCGGCCTGGCCGGGCTCCTCAGCGGCCACGATACTGCCATCCAGCCGAGGATGGGCCTGTTGTTGCTTCTGAAGGGCTGGATAGCGTCTGTAGTTGGCGGCATAGGAAACATCTACGGCGCGATAGTCGGCGGATTTATGTTAGGCCTAGTCGAGAACTACGGCATCTGGGACCTGGCCGGCGAGTGGAAAGATGCCATATCCTTCATGCTCCTGATACTCTTCCTTGCCTTCTGGCCCAAGGGACTTTTGCCGAGGAGATAGGCTGTGTTACCCAATTTACAAGTCTACTCGACTCTTACCCAGCCATTACGTGATCCCTGGGGGTTCTTAAAAGAGCGGTCCCGCAACCCGGAGTTGTGGATAAACGTAGTCGTAATTGGTGGCGCCGTAGCGTTTTTGTTATCGAAGGGCTCCGGGTTCGCCATAACAGTGGGCACCGTATTCGCCATCTGGGCCATACTGGCGGTGAGCCTCAACCTGGTAGTGGGATTTACCGGTCTGATGTCAGTGGCCCATATCGGGTTCTTCGGTGTCGGGGCCTATTCCATGGCCATCCTCACCTCGGACCCACTATACGAGCAGCTGCGTTCGGAGACCATTCCCACCTTCGCCCTTCCCTTTTTTGCCGCTTTGCCCGTCTCCATGGTCATGGCCGGGCTGGTAGCCCTGGTTGTGGGTCTCATCCTCAATCGTTTTCGAGACGACATCTTTGTCCTGGTCTCCTTCGGCTTCGCCATCATCTCCTTCAACGTCTTTCTAAACTGGCGGGAGCTCACCAGGGGGGCCTTTGGAATCCACGCGATAGCTAGACCGGCCATAGGCGGCTGGGTGTTCGATGGCAAATTAGAGTTTTTGCTCCTGGCCCTGGTATTGCTCGGCGTAGTGGTGCTGATCGCCTGGTTCATCGTCAGCTCGTCCTTCGGTCGGGTGCTTACCGCGCTTCGGGAGGATGAGCAGGCCATAGAGGTCTATGGTTACAAGGCCGCCCACTATAAGATGGCCATATGGGTGCTTTCGGCCGCGTTGGCGGGCCTGGCCGGTGGCCTTTTCTCCAGCTGGACTAGCTTCATCGATCCCAACTCTTTCATTCTGCTGGAATCCATCCTCATGGTAGCCATAGTAATCCTGGGAGGACTGGCCACCATATGGGGTTCCTTGCTCGGGGCGCTGGTCTTCGTGCTGCTGGAAGAAGGGATGCGTTTCGTGCCCTTTATACCCACCGAGCACATCGGGCAGGGCCGTCAGATCGTCCTGGGCATCCTACTGGTGCTGCTGATGTTATTCAGGCCCCAGGGCCTGGTGGGGAGGTACAAGCTTTGACCGGTTCTGAGACCGAGATGTACGGGCCCTTCGCCCTGGAAACCACAGAGCTATCCAAGCACTTCGGCGCTGTCAAAGCGGTGGACCGTCTGACAATATCCATCCCCAAGGCGGGAATGACCAGCATAGTCGGGCCCAACGGCTCGGGTAAATCGACGCTGGTCAACCTTCTGAGCGGCGTGCTGCCCATCGATGGAGGAATGGTGATTATCGACAGCGTTGGCCTCAAGGTAGTCAAGGCCTACGATACCCCCTCCCATGGCCTGACCCGTACCTTCCAGGAGATAAGGCTCTTTGAGCAGATAACCGTGTGGGACAACCTCATGGTGGTCATGACCACCAGAAAGTGGTTTTCTGCGCTCATGGAGAGGGACAAACCCAGCTACAAGGAGAAGACCGAGGAGATACTCAAGAGCGTGGGTCTGTGGGAGAAGCGCCTGGACCTGGCCCTGAACCTGTCCTATGGCCAGAGGAAACTGCTGGAGATCGGCCGCGCCCTGGCCATGGACGTACAGATATTGCTGTTCGATGAGCCTTTCGCCGGGCTCTTTCCTCAGATGCTGGAGCAGGTGAAAAGCATACTGAAGGACATGAAGGCACAGGGCCGCACCATCATCTTTATCTCCCATAATATGGACATAGTCCGGGAGCTATCCGACCGTATCTTTGTCCTGGATAGCGGTGAGTTGCTTGCCGAGGGGGATGTCGAGGAGGTCTTGAGCAGCGCCGCAGTGATAGAAGCCTATCTCGGGGTGTGATTCATAGGGAAGGAAGGGAATATGGGTGCCCAAGGGCAGGTAGGACTACTGCGGAGGCTCAAGCAGAAGCTCACCGGGAGCCATGATGGAGGAAACGGGCCTGCGCTAGAGAGTTCTGAGGGAAGCGCTGCCCCAAAGGGACAGGGGAGACTTCTGGAGCTGACAAACGTATCGGTGCATTACGGCGCAGTGATAGCCCTGGATAACGCCTCCGTTGGTATGGACAAGGGCGAGATCGTGGCTGTGATGGGGCCCAATGGGGCCGGGAAATCGACGGTCCTGAAGGCCATAATGGGCCTGGCGCCGGTGGTGGAGGGAGAGGTCTACTGGCGTCAAAAGCCGCTCCATGAGGAAACCCACAAAATTGTTGACCTGGGCATATCCTTCGTGCCCCAGGGCAGGCGAGTATTCATCCATCTAACCATTGAGGAGAACCTGGAGATGGGATGCCTCTACCTGAGGGATCGGGCAGAGAAGCGGCGTCGTCTGGACGCGGTGATGGAGCTCTTCCCCATCCTTTACGAGAAGCGCAAGGACATGGCCAGCCAGATGTCGGGAGGACAGCAACAGATGCTGGCCTTTGGCAGGGGCCTTATGGCTGATCCCGAAGTGCTGCTGCTGGATGAACCCACACTGGGCCTGGCTCCCAGGGTGGTCAAAGAGGTGTTCGGCAAGATAACGGAGATCAACGACACGCTCAAGACCTCTATCTTCGTCGTCGAGCACAACATCAAAGGCGCTCTGGATATCGTGGATAGAGCATACGTCCTGGACAAGGGCAAGGTGGTCCACGACGGCACCCCGGAATCGGTGAGGGCGACCGATATTCTAACCCAGGTATTCCTGGGCAAGATAAGCGAGCAACCCGTGGCCTCCGGCTCCGAGTCCGAGTAACCCTCGGGCGCGGGATGTGTCGTCTTGACATCGCTCCGTTGAGACCGTCTGCGCAGACCCTTCCAACACGCCTACCGGGCCGCTCTTTTGTTCGTGGGGTATCAAGAGTCCTTTTCATTAGAAAGAAGTGCTGTGGCAGACCTATCTAAAGAACAGATCAAGAGCCTTGCACTCGCCGCGGGTATCCAGATCGAAGAGCCCCTTCTTACCCACGTCAGCTACGATCTTAACGCCATTCGAGACCTACTGGAGGGGTTCAACCCTCCCGGACTGGATCAGATGGAGCCCCTGCCCGTAATACCTCCTCACCAGCGGAGGAGCCGTGAACAAAGCTGACATTCCCTTCCTATCGGCAGCGGCGCTGAGCCATCTGATACGGCAGAAGACTGTTTCGCCCGTAGAGGCTACCGAGGCTTACCTTGAGCGCATCGAGGAAGTAGACCCCAAGCTAAACAGCTACATCACCCTCTGCCCGGACCAGGCCCTGGAAGCGGCCCGTGATAGGGAGCAGGCGATTTCCCGGGGCGATGACCTCGGGCCTCTACATGGGGTCCCTGTTGCCGTCAAAGACCAGTTCTGAACCAGGGGGATACTGACCACCGGCGGCTCGACGATCCTGGCGGACTACACCCCCGACGAGGATGCGACGGTGGTGGCCAGGCTCAAGGACGCGGGGGCAATCCTGTTGGGGAAACTCAACATGAGCGAGTTCGCCACTGGAAACAGCATTGGACATGCCTATGGAACGCCCCATAACCCGTGGGACCTGGACCGCAACCCCGGGACCTCCAGCAGCGGTTCCGGGGCCGCTACGGCGGCCTTTCTGTGCGCGACGTCGCTTGGTGAGGACACCGGGGGCTCTATTAGAGGCCCTGCCAACAACTGCGGCCTCGTAGGGCTGAGGCCCACCTGGGGCCTGGTAAGCCGCTATGGGATGCTGGGGGCCTCATGGTCCATGGATATCGCCGGGCCCATATCACGCACCGTCGAGGACTGCGCCCTCACCCTCCAGGCCATCGCCGGCTACGACCCCAAGGACCCGTACACCGCCGACATCCAGGCGTCGGACTACACCTCGGGGCTTGGTGACGATATAAAGGGCGTTAGAATCGGAGTGGTAAGAGAGGCCATGAGCGCGGCCTTTCTCGACCCTCGAGTGAGGGATTGCGTGGCCCAGGCCATAGCCCACCTGGGTGGGCTGGGGGCATCCATTGAAGAGGTTTCCATCCCCTCGCTGGAGGTGGGCGCAGTAGCTACACGGGTGATTCTAGGGGTCGAGAGCGCTGCAGTACACCGGGACTGGATCAGGACCCGGATGTCCGAGTACGAGCACAATGTCCTCATCGACCTGATCACAGGCAGCATTATGCCTGCCCAGCTGTATTACAAGGCCCAGAAGCTTAGGGAGCTGGTCCGGGTGCAGGTGTTCGAGGCCCTGGACCGGGTGGACCTGCTTGTGATGCCCACCTCATCGGAACCGGCGGCCATGATTGAGACGAAACCCGGCCTCGAGAGCAAAGAGCAGGCCCACCAGCGGGTATCGGGCCGGCGAACCTTCTCCGCGGTCTTCAACCTGGCCAGTGTCCCCGCGCTATCGGTCCCCTGTGGCTTCATCACCGTGGATGGGGTAGACCTGCCCACGGGCCTGCAGCTGGCCGGGCGACCCTTCGACGATGGCCTTTTGCTCAAGGTCGCCCACGCCTACGAGCAGAGCACCACCTGGCATACCCGGCGTCCTCCGGTCTAGCAGCCTCGACCTCAGGTGAACCGATAGGCCGGCTCTAACCCGACAAGTTATACAGCCGGGCGCAGTTGTCCCACAGGACTTTGCGTTTCGACTCCTCGGTCAGGGGTAGGGCCAAGAAGGTATCCGTGGCGTGAGGGTACTTGGAATCGGAGTGCGGGTAGTCGGTGGAGAATACGAAATTATCGTCCCCTATCCAGTCCATAGCGTATTTGGCCGGCTCCTCGTCGGCATCTATGCCCACGTAACATTGCCTCTTGAAGTATTCGCTGGGCTTCATGGATATGTACTTGGAGGCCCACCTCTGCCTCAGTTCGTAGTGTCCGTCCATTCGCCAAAGCCAGAAGGGAAGCCAGCTCGAGTTGCATTCCAGGAACGCTACCTGTAGGTCTGGAAACCGCTCCAGCACTCCACCCGTACACATACATAGACACGCGTACAACTGCTCCACCACGTGGCAGGCCACATGGCCCATGGTCCAGATCTTGTCTGGTTCGTCTAAGAACCGGTCGGTCATGGCCTGGGGCAGGCTGCACTTGAACGTCTCGTGGAAAGTGACGGCCATCCCCAGACTCTGGCATTCCTCCCAGATGGGGTAGTAGTCCGGATTGTGCCAGTTCCGGCCCTTGATAGGATTGGGGTGTAGATAGATACTCAGGAAGCCTAACTCCTTACTGGCGCGCCGCACCTCTCTAACGGCCTCCTGGATATCGGTCACCAGGATCATGGCGGCGCCTTTCATCCTTTTTGGGTCTTCTTTACAGAAATCGCTAAGCCAATCGTTGTAGGCCCGGGACAGGGCTGTGGCGTACCCGGCGTCATCATAGTCTTTGCCCGCCACCAGCATGCCCCGGGTGGGCAGGAGCAGGGAAACATCCACCCCCTCGATGTCCATGGCATGGAGCTGGGAGACAGGGTCAAATCCGCGTTCGATCCCCTCCCTCAGGTATCTCTCGCCCCGCTCCTTATCCAGGACCTCGTGGGCCTCCTCCTCTTCGTGGTAATCTATATCAGCGTTGGCCAGAAAGCTTAGCGGCTTCCCCTGGATGGCCGTGTTCATATCCATGGGATTCTTGCTCATCCCGACCGGGGCCCTGTCCCTGTATTCTGGGGCCAGATGTTTGAGCCACAGGTCCCAGGGCTCGTGTAGGTGCATATCGCTGTCCATCACCTTGAATCCGTTCTTGCTCATGACCAACTCCTTTGTGAAGGCTCATCGATAGTCGCCGAAACCCGAAGATGATATAGTCAATCCGCCTCACGGCACACCTCAGGCAGCTATATCGCTCCAGTGCACCATCAAACTATCATCGACATAATACCCAGTCAAGGATTTACCGTAGAGATACCCCGGCTACGTATATGAAGGAGGCGAGAGTGGATTACAGAGTGGTCTCTGCCGATAGCCACATAGACCTTGACTACATGCCAGAGCGGGCCTTCGTGGATGGCGCTCCAGCCCAATGGCGGGAACGGATGCCCCAGGTCGTGGAGATAGAGGAACGGCTGGAATGGTGGGTGGACGGTCGATACGTGGCGCCGGCCAGCCGGGGCGCCAAGCGTACGTGGGCAGTCAGGAAGGCTAAGGGTATGGTGACCCCGGAGAACCAGGCCCGGGTCGACAGGTTTGCCGCCACCGGTTTTTACGATGATGCGGAGAAGGGGCTGCCCCACCCGACCACGGCCCATTTGAGAGTAAAAGACCAGCAGTTGGATAGCGTGGACGCCGAAGTGATGTACGGCCTCACCTTTCTGGGGTCCCCCGACGTATGGAAGCCGATCCAGGGCGGGTCTTCAGAGGTGGGTACGGGGTCCACCCTGGACCCGGACCTCACCGGGATGATATATCGGGTCTACAACGACTGGCTGGCCGATTTCTGTAAGGAACACCCCGAGAGGCTGATTGGTCTGGCCTGCCTGCCCAACCATGACCCCGAGGCTGCGGCATCTGAAGTCCGTCGGGTCGCAGCCCTCGGTCTAAAGGGGGCAGTGCTGGACGTCCAGGGGGCCGCCAAGCCCATCTACCACGACGATTGGGATGCCGTGTGGAGCGCAGCCTCCGAGTGCCACCTGCCCATCTCCTTCCACGTGGTGGCCTGGTACCCCAGGATGCCCTCGGCCCAGGACGCCGATAAGTATCTGAGCAAATGGTGGAACCTGTATATGGTGCTGTCGCCCTTGATGGGGGCCGAGTTCTTGAACTCCATCATAATCTCGGGCGCGTGCGAGCGCTTCCCGGAATTCAAGTTCGTGCTGGGAGAGTGCGGGGCCACCTGGGTGCCGTACCTCCTGGATAGGATGGACCACGAGTGCGCAGGCTTTCCCGGCCTGGCGTTGAGCCCCAGCGACTACTGGCGGCGTCAAGGGTACACCACCTATCAGGACGAGGGGCTCATGGGCGACCTTGTGGAATTCATCGGTGTGGACAACGTCATGTGGGGTTCCGATTACCCCCATCCCGATAGCGTATGGCCCGACTCGCAACAGGTCATCGAGAGCAACTTGAAGAAGGTGAAGAACGAGGCCGTCCGACGCAAGCTCGTCTGCGACAATGTCTCTAGGCTGTACGGGCTCAAGTAAGGGAGTCCACGCGCAAAAACCTTTATGCGAATAGCCACAGCGGCATTGATAGCGCCTCTGCAAGGGCCTGAGAAACGCTGTGCCGATGTAGCCTCGTCCCCGTCCGCCCCTGCTCGTAATCTGGTTGTATTAGCTCCTTCTACCTGCCAGCAAATCCCTCGCGAGCTGACTTAAGCCTGCCGATTTTGACCTTCCGGCACTGTCGCCTGCTTACCTGCCCGCTTCAGGCAACGTTCCGGAATCTCCCCTTCTTCAAACTTTCTTAAACATCTATCGGTATAGTCGTTATATTCACCCGAGAAAACGGGGCTGGAAAGGAAGGTGTAAGGT
>JACZVB010000023.1 GCA_022572865.1 Chloroflexota bacterium
AAGTTCCTTATATTCAGCAGGTCCTCTTTCCCCTTCTCCAGCACCTCCCCCACTATGTTCAGGCCGCCGCGCTTCAAGCAGTTAAGGGTTCGAGCCGAAAGCCCCAGGCTATCCAGGGGCATGTTGTACTGCTCGGGAGGTATGGCCAGGGCCAGGGGCTTCCCCTCGGGGCCCTGCTCCAGGACCTTGCCGGCGTTGGCGAACATAAAGAAGAAGCCGACAAGGGACTGGCCCGCTTCTCTCACGGCGTCCACAGGCGAGATCGTGCCATCGGTCCACACATCCAGGTCCAGCCGCTCCTTACCGATCGCCTGACCAAACCTGATGGTTTCCACCTCGAAGTTGACCTTGCGGACCGGGGTGAACACGGCATCCACCGGCAGGGCCCCTATGGGCAGGCCACTGTTGTTCGTCGCCGGAACATAGCCCCGCCCGCGCTCCACATTGAACTCCACCGACAGCTTGGCCTCTTCCGAGTCCAGGGTTACCAGATGAACCTCTGGGTTCACAACCTCGTAGTCGGCTGATGGACTGATGTCGCCCGCACACACCTCACCCTCCCCCTTGACATCCAGTACCAGCCGGCCCGGCTGGTCCGAGTTGCTTCTAAAGCGAATCGCCTTGACGTTCAACAGAAACTCGGTAACGTCCTCGGTGATGTGGGGGATGGTAGAGTACTCATGCTGAATGCCATCGATTTTCACCCAGGTGATTGCCGCGCTCTCTATGGTGCTCATCAGCACCCGGCGCATAGAGTTGCCCAGGGTGGTGCCCAGGCCCCTGCTCAGGGGTTCGACACTGAACTTGCCATGGGTATCATCGGTCTCGACTATCCGTATGTCAGGGTCCGGGATACCGATTAAAGGACTTTCTTCTTCAACTGTCTCGCTCCGGATCTCCATCATGGGCAGTTGTTCTCCACCTGATCTATTCTTAACGGGAGTAATACTCGATTATCAGCCGATCATCGACCCTGGTGCCCACCAGGTCCCTGGTGGGGGCAGTGAGGACCCGTCCCTGCATGTTCTGGGCATCGAGGCTCAACCACTCGGGAATCGGTTTACCCCTTATCTCCTCCGCCATCATCTTGAAGTGTTCCGTCTTTCTGCCCCGTTCGGTCCAGCTGATCTGGTCCCCAACCGACAGCAGATAAGAGGGGATATCGGTGGCCCGTTCGTTTACTACCATATGGCCGTGTGTAACCAGCTGCCGGGCCTGGTTTCGGGAGCTGGCAAAGCCCAGCCTGAATACCACGTTGTCCAGCCTGCTCTCCAGGATCTGAAGGAAGTTGTCACCCGTTACCCCGGGCATCCCCCTGGCATTAGTGAAATGCCTGAAAAGTTGCTTCTCCAACAGGCCGTATATGTGTTTGACCTTCTGTTTCTCTCGGAGCTGAAGCCCTCTATCTGAGACCCTGCGCCTGCGGGTGCCCCGCTGGCCCGGGGGCCCGACCCTACGCTCGATGGCGCACTTGGGAGTGAGACAGCGGTCTCCTTTCAGGAATAGCTTCTCCCCCTGTCTCCTACACAGCCTGCAAACCGGACCGGTGTATCGAGCCAACCAATCTCCTCCGAATCTATATTCTTCTTCGCTTGGGGGCGCGACACCCGTTATGAGGAATGGGCGTAACGTCCCTTATGCTGATTATGTTTATACCCGACGCCTGAAGGGAGCGGATGGCCGCCTCCCGCCCGCTTCCAGGCCCCCTCACAAACACCTCCACCTGCCGCAGCCCCTGGTCCATGCCCTTCCTGGCCGTCTGCTCCGCCGCCCTTTGGGCCGCAAACGCGGTCCCCTTGCGGGAGCCCTTGAATCCGACGGTGCCCGAGCTGCCCCAGGCTATGACGTTGCCGTTGGGATCGGTGAGGGTGATCTTGGTGTTGTTGAAGCTGGACTGAATATATGCCCGACCCTGGGGCACGAACTTCTTCTCCCGCCTACGGGAGCGACTCTTCGGTTTTACCATGATTCACCTCTACTTCTTGGCCCTGACCTGTCTGCGGCCGGCCACTGTCTTCCTGGCCCCCCTCTTGGTCCGGGCATTGGTCTTGGTCCTCTGGCCTCTTACGGGAAGTCCTCGTCTGTGCCTGATCCCTCGATAGCTGTTTATCTCCACCAGCCGGCGCAGGTTCTGCTGGACCTGGCGCCGCAGGTCTCCTTCCACTATGTACTGCTTGTCCAGGATGTCTCGGACCCGGTTCAGTTCCTCCTCGCTCAGGTCCCGCACCTTGGACTCGGGGGAGATCTGGGCCGCCTGGGCCACCTTGATGGCAATGGTCGGGCCCACGCCATAGATGGCGCGCAGCGCCACATCTATCTTCTTATCGTTCGGAATGTCTACGCCAGCTACCCTAGGCATGTGACCTCCCGTAGCGCTTGACTGATATAACCACCACTTTACCTACACCTGACACCGTAACTTCTCCCGCCTCTGCAACACCTTCTAGAACCGTTCAAGCCGTTTCTCATCCCTGCCGCTGCTTGTGCTTGGGGACCTGGCAGATGACCCTGACGACCCCGTGCCTGCGGATTATCTTGCACTTATCGCAAAGCTTTTTTACCGACGCCCTGACTTTCATGCTTTTCCAATCATACCCTTCACAGGGTGACTTAAAATATCCGTCTCCCCAGGCTGCCACCCGCGCCTGCCCGGGTAATGCACCCCTGGCCCTGGGGCATCGGGGCAGGGAGTTGTCCTTTTATTTGAATCGATAGGTGATCCGGCCCCGGGTAAGGTCATAGGGGGATAGGTCTACCAGCACCCTGTCCCCCAGAAGGATCCTTATGAAGTGGATACGCATCTTCCCGGATACATGGGCCAACACCTTGTGGCCGTTGGCCAACTCCACGTTGAACATGCCGTTGCGAAGGGTCTCGGTCACCCTTCCCTCCACCTCGATCTTTTCCTTCTCGCCCGTTCGTTCCCTAACCATTGGCAGATCCAACCTCTAGACTATCTACTTAACTCCGATAGCTGTTCTACAATCCGTTTTTACAGGTGTGCCCACAATTACCTTTTCACGCCGGGCTAAAGCTGGGTGAGAATCACGGGCCCATCCTCTGTGATGGCTATAGTGTGCTCGAAATGGGCTGATAGGCTGCCGTCAGCCGTCACAACCGTCCAGTTATCTTCCAGCTGCCTGGTCCTCCAGGTCCCCACATTCAACATCGGCTCAATGGCCAGGGCCATCCCTTTCTTCAGGAGTATCCCCCTGCCCGGCTTCCCGAAATTGGGCACCGACGGCTCCTCGTGCATCCTCCTGCCTATTCCGTGGCCTACGTATTCTCTCACCACCGAGTAGCCCCGAGATTCGGCCAGGGCCTGGACCGCCGCTGAGATATCGCCTATCCTGGCCCCGGCTCCCGCCGCCTGAATCCCGGCCACGAGGGCGTCCCTGGTGGCATCGATCAGCTCCTGGGCCTGGGGGGTGATCTCACCGACCCCCACCGTGACGGCTGCATCACCGTGAAACCCGTCTACTATTGCGCCCACATCCAGGCTCACCAGGTCTCCTTCTCTGATCACCTTGTCCCCAGGGATGCCGTGAACGATCTCATCATTGACGGACACGCAAACCGAGGCCGGAAAGCCCCGGTATCCCACGAAGGATGGCACCGCTCCGTGTCTGGCTATCTCAGCCCTGGCGATGGCATCCAGGTCCCGCGTCCTTATTCCCGGCTCCACGGCAGCTTGGAGGGCTACCAGGGTGTGGGCCACCACGCGGCCCGCCCTTTCCATCGCCAGCAGCTCTCGAGGAGACTTGATCTCCATCCCCTCTTCTATGACCACCCTGGACTCGCTCAGGAAGCTTTTCAACATTCTCCTAGCGCTCTCTCACACCGGATTTCAGCGCAGACAGCATCTCGTTTCGCACCTCTTCTATTCCCTGCTCACCATCGATCTCTATCAGCTTGTTCAGGTCAATATAATAGGCGATGAGTGGAGCAGTACGCTCCATGTAGACCCTCAACCGGGTTCTCACCGTCTCCTGGGAATCATCAGGGCGCTGGTACAGCTCGCCGCCGCAGCTATCACACACACCTGCCACTTTGGGAGGTGAGCTGATGGTTTGGTAGGGGGTCTGGCAGTCGCGGCATATCCAGCGCCCGCCGAGTCGTCTCACCAGCTCCTCCTCCGAGACCTTGATATACAGGACTGCATCAATGGTCTTGCCATTGGCCCCCAGGGCCTGGTCCAGCGCTCGGGCCTGCTCCAGGGTGCGGGGAAAGCCGTCCAGGATCACTCCACCACTACAATCGGGGGCCTCCAGCCGCTCCAGCACCATTCGCACCGTCAACTCGTCGGGGACCAGTTCGCCCCTCTCCATGTAGGCCTTGGCCTGGAGGCCAAGGGGTGTGCCCTGCTCCTGGGCCTGGCGGAACAGGTCCCCCGATGCTACATGCGCCGCTCCCAGCTCCTTCGAGAGGGAAGCAGCCTGGGTGCCCTTGCCGGCCCCCGGAGGGCCCAGAAGTATCAGATACATCTATCTTCCCCTCTTATCAGGGGCGTTCGACGTCCTCATCATCTTGGGCCGTCCTCTATGGCCGTAACTATCTCCACGGCCTGCTCACCCTGCATCGCACTCAGTGAGGTATCTCCTTTGACCTTATCCATTAGCGGATGAATCCTTCGTATCGGCGCATGAGCAGCTGGGCCTCCAGCTGCCGCATCGTGTCCAGGACCACGCCCACAGCGATAAGCATGGCGACACCCGTCAGCTGCAACCCCCTCACCCCTGTGAATGAGCTGGAGAAGAAGGGGATTACGGCCACAATGCCCAGGAACAGGGCCCCGCCCAGGGTTATCCGCAGCATCACCTTGGTAATATAGTCGTTGGTGGGCTTACCGGGTCTGATCCCCGGAACAAAGCCCCCGTTTCGCTGTAGGCTTTCAGCTATGTTCTGCTGCTGAAAGGTGATTAAGGCGTAGAAAAAGGCAAAGGCTACCACCAGGATGAAGGTGGCCACCCAGTAGAAAGCGCCGGTTGTATCGAACATGTCCCGCACAAACCCGGCGCCAACAGCCATCCATTCGGTGTTCGAGCTGACGAAGTAGCTGGCCACCAGCCCCGGGAATATCATTATGGAGAAAGCGAAGATGATGGGGATCATTCCAGCCGAGTTCACCCTCAATGGAATATGGGTAGACCCCGTCTGCCTGTACATACGGCCGCTGCGGAATACGCTTCTGCCGTACTGGACTGGTATGCGTCTCTGGGCCTCGGTGAAAAGGACGATGACAAATACCGTGACGATGGCGATGCCGAAGAATATGACCAGGCCTCCCATGTTGCCCCGCTGGAGGAATGACTGTCCCAACAGGGACGGCAACCCCGAGGCGATGCCGGAGAAGATTATCAGCGAAATGCCGTTGCCTATGCCCCGCTCCGTGATCAGCTCGCCCAGCCACACCAGGAACATGGTCCCGGCGCACATGGAGAACATCATGGCCAGGGTGCCGCCGATCTCGCCAGGGCCGAATCCCACTCCCCCCTCCAAAACGCCCCCCCGGTCCAGAAGGACCAACTGCCCGTAGCTCTGGGCAAAGGCCATGGGAACGGTCAGCCAGTGGGTGATCTGGTTCAGCTTCTGCCTTCCCGCTTCGCCCCCTTCCCTGGACAGGGCTTGCAATCGGGGAATGACAGGAATCAAAAGCTGCATGATTATCGAGGCGGTTATATAAGGGTACACCCCCATGGCCGCTATGCTCAGGTTCCGCAAAGCCCCGCCGCTGAACAGGTCCAGCATCCCGGCCAGGGCGTTGTCCTGGAAGAATCTGCTGAGCCCCGCTACATCCACTCCCGGGACCGGGACGTGGGCCACGAACCGGTAGATCACCAGGATGCCCAGGGTGAACAGCACTTTGCCGCGCAAGTCCGGCTGACCCGCCACATCGATCATGGCCTGGATAAGCTTAGGCCTGGATGATACCGTCTGAGTCTGACGCATCTAGCTTAAGATCTCCGCCTTGCCCCCCGCCGCCTCTATCTTCCGGAGTGCGGACTGGGAAAACCTGTTCGCCTTCACCACCAGGGGCTTGGTCAGCTCTCCATCGCCCAGCACCTTTACAGGCCTGCGCAGAGAGCGAAGAATCCTCCGCTTCACCAAGATCTCGGGGGTCACCTCGGCCCCCGATTCGAAGACGTTGAGGCTGTCCAGATTAACGGCCGCGTACTCGATCCTGAAGATGTTGGTGAAACCCCGCTTGGAGGGCATCCGCTTGACCAGCGCCAGCTGCCCGCCCTCGAAGCCCCTGCGAATGCTGCCGCCGGAGCGGGCCTTCTGGCCCTTGTTGCCCCGGCCAGAGGTGTGGCCGCTGTTGCTGCCATAGCCCCGCCCCACCCGTTTTCGCTGGCCCTTGGACCGGGGCAGGGGCGACAGTTCGTTCAGCTTCATTCCAACACCTTCACGACCACAAGGTGCTTGATCTTCTCCACCATTCCCCTCACAGAAGGGGAGTCATCGTGCTCCACCGTCTGGTGAAGCCGTCTCAGGCCCAGCGCCCTTATGGTGTCCTTCTGGTCTTGAGGGTGCCCTATGCCGCTCTTTCGCAATGTGACCTTTAGACGCAACTCATCATCCCCTAATCGGCCTTCACGGCCACTCCCCTGCGGGCCGCCACCGCCACCTTCGGGTCCCGTAGCTTGCTCAGCCCAAGTATGGTGGCCTTTGTCGTGTTTATCGGGTTGGGACTGCCCAGGGACTTGGTGAGCACGTCCTTTACCCCCACCGCCTCCAGCACGGCCCTGACGCCTCCGCCGGCAATGACTCCCGTCCCTGGGGCCGCCGGCCTGAGGATGACCCTGGCGGCGCTGAATTTGGTTACTATCTCGTGTGGAATAGTCGTGCCCTTGAGGGTGATCTTGATAATGTTCTTCTGGGCGACAGCGTTTCCCTTGCGCACGGCATCCGGCACATTTCCCGCCTTACCCAGTCCTACGCCTGCATGGCCGTTGCCATCTCCGACCACCACCAGCGCGGTAAACCTGAAACGCCTTCCACCCTTCACCACCTTGGCGACCCGGTTGATGTGGACCACCCGCTCGGTCAGGTCCAGTCTCCTGGGGTCTATCTTCTCTCTACGGTTGATTGTCATTAGAAAATCATTCCACCTTCCCGTGCTCCCTCAGCCAGGGCCTGGACCCTGCCGAAATAACGGTAGCCTCCCCTGTCCAGTACCACAGTCTTGACCCCCTTCTCCCCGGCCCGGGAGGCGATGAGAGCGCCAACCAGTTTTGCGACCTCTCTCTTAGACTTGCCCTGGGTCTCCTCTTTTACCGGGCTATCCATGCTGGATGCACAGGTAAGTGTATGGCCCCGGTTATCGTCTATGACCTGGGCATAGATATGATTCAGGCTCCTGAAGACGGAGAGCCGGGGCCGCTCCGCGGTTCCGGACAGCTTCTTCCTGACCCTGACGTGTCGTCGCAGTCTGGCTTTTCTACGGGTTGCCGTCGCCATGATCTACATTGCGGTGGTTGCGGCCCGTTTACCGGGCTTGAGACGCACCTCTTCTCCTAGATATCGTATACCTTTGCCCTTATACCTGTCCGGGGGCCGCACGGCCCTGATCCGGGCCGCCATCTGCCCCACCTGTTGCTTATCTATCCCCTCGACGTTTATTTGATTGGTGCCCTCTACGGTGATGCTGATACCCGGGGGCGGCGAGATCTCCACCCGATGGGAGAACCCCACCTGTAGCACCAGGCTGTTCCCCTCCCACTGGGCCCGATACCCGACGCCGACGATGCTGAGGCTCTTGGTGAACCCCTGGCTCACCCCCGTCACCATGTTGGCGATCAACGTCCTGGTCAGGCCGTGGAGGGAGCGGTGCACTCGACCATCGCTGGGCCTCGAGACCACAACGGACCCATCCTCCTGAGTGACCGAGAGGTCCCGATGGAACTCGTAGGACAACTCACCCTTGGGGCCTTTTACTGCCACCCGTTCTTTCTCTATCTTGACCTCGACATCCGAGGGTATCGGGATCGGTTTTCTTCCTATCCTGGACATTGCACTCCTGATATCACCATATCTGGCACAGCAGCTCTCCACCCGTATTCTCCCGCCACGCCTTTCCCCCGGTCATGACCCCTTTGGAGGTGGATAGGATAGAGATGCCCAAACCGCTGTAGACCCGGGGTATGTTGTTTCGGCCTACATACACCCTGAGGCCCGGCTTGCTCACCCTCTTGAGCCCCCTGATCATAGGTTCATTGTTCTCGTCGTATCTCAGGCGGAGGCGAAGGATATCCTGAGGTTTTGCCTCCATCACCTCGAAATCCATTATGAATCCCTCTTGCTTGAGGATGCCCGCCAGGGCTGTCTTCATACCGGAGGCCGGCATCGCCACGGAGTCGTGCTCCACGGCCAGGGCGTTCCTTATACGGGTCAGCATATCGGATATTGGATCTGTCACTACCCCCATTGCATCATCCTACCAGCTTGACTTTCTCACCCCGGGAAGTTTGCCCTGAAGGGCAAGCTCCCTGAAGCATATGCGACAGAGGCCGAAGTGCCTCATATACCCCCGGGGACGACCGCAAAGGGTACACCGGTTGCGAAACTGCACCCGGTACTTGGGAGGCCTATGCCACTTGGCTATCTTGGCTGCTCTTGCCACTTGCTATCCTCTTCTGATTCCTTCTCACTCATCTGTCCGGACGAAGGGCATACCCATCAGGGCAAGCAGACGCTGTGCCTCGTCGTCGGTCTTGGCCGAGGTCACAAAGGAGATCTGCAGGCCCCTTAGCTTATCCATACTGTCGTAGTCGACCTCCGGGAACATGGTCTGCTCCCGAAGCCCCAGGCTGTAATTCCCCCGCCCATCGAAGGCCGAGAGGGAGAGGCCCCGAAAGTCCCTGATGCGGGGCAGGGACGCATTTATCAGCCTGTCGAAAAATTCATACATGCGGGCGCCCCGGAGGGTGACCATGATCCCGACGATATTGCCCTCTCTCACCTTGAAGTTCGCTATCGATTTTCTGGCCCGGGTGATGATGGGGTGCTGGCCCGTTATCGCCTCCAGGTCACGGGTAGCCGATTCCACCGCTTTGGCGTTCTCCAGCGCCTCCCCCAGCCCTATGTTCAGGACTATCTTCTCCATCCTGGGGACCTGCATCGGGTTGGAGTAGCCGATCTCCTTCACCAGGGCAGGCAATATCTCATCCCGATACCTGGCCTTAAGGCGCGGCTCGTAACCGTTCTGGCCGCCGTCCTTTGACGGGGCCTTTTTCTTCGTTTTTACTCGATTATCTCTTGGCATAGCTTGCAAACTCTGGTCTTACGGGACCGGGCCCCGGTCTGGGCCTCCGCCCCGGGTTGCGGGTCCGGCCCTAAAAGGGCCCTGGTCGGCCTGTCGCAGGAGGGACACACCAACCTGAGATTGGAGAGGTTTATGGGGGCTTCCCTTTCGATTATACCCGCCTGTCTAACGTTGGGCTTCGGCCTCATGGCCTTCTTCACCATGTTGATACCCTGGACCCAGGCCGTCCCATCGGAGGGTTTGATACGCAATATCCGGCCCCGCTTACCCTTGTCTTTGCCGGCCTGGACCAGCACCGTATCGTTTCGCCTTAGCTTCACCATGTGATTACTTGTAACAACGCTGACATATCTTTGCCGTTTCGACCCATCACCCGTCTAGAGCACCTCGGGAGCCAGGGAGACTATCTTGGTGAAGTTCTTGTCCCTGAGCTCTCGGGCCACGGGCCCGAATATACGAGTGCCCCTGGGGTTATTCGATTCGCCTAGGATCACACCCGCGTTCTCGTCGAAGCGTATGTAGCTGCCGTCGGGACGTCGGTAGGGCTGCGCCACCCGGACCACTACGGCCCTCACCACCTCACCCTTCTTTACCGCCGAGGCGGGAACCGCCACCTTCACCGATGCAACTATGATGTCGCCTATCCTGGCATACCTCTTGCCCGTCCCTCCAGGGACGTTTATGCACTCTATCTCCTTGGCCCCGGAATTGTCGGCCACCAGCAGTCTAGTGGATGTGCGTATCACTGGCTCAGCTCCTCTACCGTATCCCGGCCTATCTCCTTCGGATTGATCTCAGCCAGGTCGATACTTGCCAGGATCTCTACAACCCTCCACCGCTT
>JACZVB010000353.1 GCA_022572865.1 Chloroflexota bacterium
CCAGGTGGGTGGTGCTCTGGGGGGATTTGTAGGCCCCTATCTTGCGGGCTCCTTATTTGACATTCTGGAGAGCTATGCTGTGGCGTTCGCTCTGGCAGCCACGGCGGTAGGGCTCTCCGGTTTGCTCGTCTGGATAGCGGCGACAAGTAGGTACCGCCGGGCGCAACGAGAGT
Organism: Chloroflexota bacterium; assembly: GCA_022572865.1. The sequence continues at coordinate 174 of JACZVB010000353.1, forward strand.
CACCGTTAGTGGTCTAGCTTCTGATTTTGAGGTGTGAACCTGGTATCGAACCCTGGTTATGATAAAATCATCAGTAGCCCCGCTAAATATCATCATGCCCATCTACGAATACCGCTGTAACGGTTGCCGAAGGCGAGTGAGCCTCCTCGTCAGGGGCTACTCCGACCCCCCATCCAAGGCATGTCCCAGGTGTGGCAGTGGAGACCTCTCCAGGCTGATCTCCAGGGTGGCGGTGTTGAAGTCCGAGGAAAGCCGCATGGAGAGCATGGAGGACCCCTCGTCCTGGGGAGACCTGGACGAGAACGACCCCAAGAGCATGGCGCGGTTCATGCGTAGAATGGGAGACCAGATGGGCGAGGAGATGGGCCCCGAGTTCGACCAGATGGTCGAGCGAATGGAGGCGGGTGATATCCCCGACGACATGGACGGCGATGGAGACGATTCCGACGACGATTTCGACTGATGGTGATCCCGGTTATCAATACGAACAGAAAACTGTTTAAGAGAGCGACTGATAAGGGGTAATGCAAAGGAGTTTCGCCCCCGCTCGTGGTAAGCATACCTGTCCTGAGCTTGCCGGGATGGCCGGGGGTACTGGGGGTGCCCCCAGAATCCTCTTTCCCCCTTCCAGAAAAGGAAGGGGGATACAGGGGGATGGTTCGGCGGATGGCAGATCACGAGTGCGTTCCCAATGTAGGGCAGACATTATGATGCGGTTTTCCGCAGTCAAGCACTAATCGAAGTATCGAAGGGCGGGATATTCCTCAAAAGGGAATTAACGTATGCCCATATATGAATACCGCTGCTCTGCCTGCAACACCAAGACCAGCGTTTTCCTCAAAAGCATAAACTCCCGGGTCGATCCAGCCTGTGACTCGTGCGGCGGCTCCGACCTCACCCGAATGGTCTCCGGCTTCGCCTACCACAAGTCCCAGCAGACCCGAATGGAGGCCTCGGGCCCGCCCCAGTTCAACCCGTCGGACGACTACTACAAGGACCCGACAAACATAGGCCGCTGGGCCGAGAAGCGGCTGGGCGAGCTCGGTGTGGAGATGCCCCAGCAGGCCCGAGAGATGATCGACGCCGCCCGCGAGGGGGAGCTGCCCCCCGCCATCAAAGACATCTAACCCGCCTCAAGTCCAGGCTTTCAGGTGGGTGAACATATCAGACTTCTCAGACTCCGCTGCCTGTCATTGGTACGAAAATAGCCCGCATACCCTTCGACAGGCTCAGGGCGAACGGCTTATCCGTTCGTGGTGAGCTAGTCGAACCATGAGTGGATCAAAAATTATCATCCTCGATGGTGTCGATGGCAGCTTATACGATGCCGAGGAGCCGAGCGACGAAGAATCTGGGGTGGGGTGTTCTACTGGTCGGAAACATTGGAGAATATGCACACGCCCAAAATGCTGAAAGGCCTCTACGTAATCCTGGACCCGAGCTTTTGCCGGGGAATATCCGAGATAGACGCGGCCCGGGCCATCATCAGGGGCGGGGCCCGCATAATCCAGTGGCGGGATAAGACCCGGGACAAGGGCGTGCAGCTCCCCATCCTCCGGGAGGTCAACCGCCTCTGCGCCCAGGCCGGTGTCCTGTCCATCGTCAACGACCATCTGGACCTGGCCCTCCTATCCGGCGCCGATGGCCTTCACGTAGGCCAGAATGACCTGCCCCTCACAGAGGTCAAGCCCTACCTCCCCGGCGATAAGATAGTGGGCGTCTCCACGAACAATGTCGAAGAGGCGCTGCGGGCCCAGGAGCAGGGGGCGGGGTATATAGCCGTAGGTTCCATCTACCCAACCTCCTCCAAAGACGAGACCAGGCCCGCGGGCCTGGAGACCCTCAGAAGGGTGGCCGATGCCGTCTCGGTGCCGGTGGTGGCCATTGGCGGCATCAACCTCGATAACGTCGGTCCGGTCATAGACGCCGGGGCCGATGCCGTGTGCGTCATCAGCGCCGTGCTGTCGGCCCCGGACATGGAAAAGGCGGCCCGAGACCTGGTATCCAGAATCGCTTCGCATCAGACCCTACGTTGATCCGTAATAAGAGGCCTACGTTGATCTGTAATAAAAAGAAAGAAACATCACATGCCAAGAAGAAGTAGAGGGACCCCCAGCAAGATAGCCCAGGAATTTGGCGTGAGCCAGCAGTACGTTCGACACGTCATCCGGGAGCTCTTCGGGACACTGCCTCGGGGCAAGACCAGGTGGAGGCTGAACAGCCAGCGACAGGAACAGATAAGAGAACGGCTGCAGGCGGGCCGCCGGTCATCCAGGGGACGCCCTCCCTCTCAAAAAAGCCCCACCTCCAACCTGGACTCCATAATCGAAAAGATCAGGACTCATCTCTCGGAGAAGCACCAGGCCAGAGAAGCCGGGCTTCCCGCCTCCCGAGATGCCATCAGGCACTGTGCCAACTCCATTAG
>JACZVB010000354.1 GCA_022572865.1 Chloroflexota bacterium
TTCGTCCTGAGCCTGTCGAAGGACGGGCCAAATCCTCTCGTGGTTCGGTAAGCCTGTCCTGGCCCCCATCGAAGGGATGGTCGAAATAGCATTGATTACAGTAAATAGTTACTATGGCTAAAACTAACACGATTCTGGACATGATAGTCGAAACCAAGAGGAGGGACCTCGAAGAGGCCCGGCAGGCCGTATCCCTGGCCGAGCTGGACAGGCGTATCGCATCCAAGCCTTCCCCCCGTTCCCTGTCCGCGGTGCTGAGGGGCGAGAGGATAGACCTCATCGCCGAGGTGAAGAAGGCCTCTCCCTCCCGGGGCCTCCTCATCGCCGACTTCGACCCCGTGGCCCTGGCCCGCATCTACACCGAAAACGGCGCAGCGGCCATCTCGATACTTACTGAGACGCCTCATTTCCAGGGAAGCCTGGACCACCTCGAGGCCGTGAGGGAAGCCCTGGGCCCCGGCTGCCCTCCCCTCCTTCGCAAGGACTTCATATTCGACCCTTACCAGGTGTACGAGGCGCGGGCCTGGGGCGCCGACGCCGTCCTGCTCATCGCCGCCATATTGACACAAGGCCAGATTGAACAGCTCATCGCCGAGGCCAGGGGGTTGGGGATGGAGTGCCTGGTGGAGGTACATAACAAGTCGGAGGTTAAGGCCGCGCTGGGCGGCGGGGCCGAGATAGTGGGTCTAAATAATCGAGACCTGACCACCTTCGAGGTCGACCTCAAGACGACCCGCCGCCTCCGGCCCGCGATCCCCAGCCACGTCACAACGGTTGCCGAGAGCGGAATCTTTACCCGGGACCACGTGGCAACCCTGGCAGGGTGGGGGGTCGACGCCGTATTGGTGGGAGAGGGGCTGGTCAAGGCCCCGGACGTGGGGGCGAAGGTCAGAGAACTGGCCGGACTGACTCCTGCCTCTTCCCACACTGGAGGGACGGTGGATAGCCCATGACGGCGTTCAAGATATGTGGAATCACCCGGCCGGCCCACGCTATCGCCGCCACCGACGCCGGGGCGGACTTCATAGGGCTGCTCTTCGCCCCCAGCCGCCGGCAGCTCACTCGCGACCAGGCCCGAGACCTGCTACGCGAGGCCCGCTCCCAGCGGCCGTCCATCGGTCAACGGCCCAGGGTGGTCGGGGTATTCGTCAACTCCCCTGCAGAAGAGATCAACGAGATGGCCGAGTACTGCGGCCTGGACTGGGTCCAGATTCACGGCGACGAGACCCTGGAAGATTGCTCAGCGATCCGGCGGCCCATCCTGAAGGTGGTACGGATACCCGCAGATGTCCCCGCCGAGGAGTTGCTCTCCCGGCTGGACCGGGACCTGGAGGCCATAGTGGAGCGGGGCTACACGCCGATGCTGGACAGCGTGTCCACAGGACGGTACTACGGGGGCTCGGGGCAGCCCTTCGACTGGAAGGTGGCCGCAGACCTGGCAAAGAAGTATCGATTTGTCCTGTCCGGAGGCCTCAGCCCCGAGAACGTGGCCCCGGCCATCGGCCAGATAAGGCCCTGGGGCGTAGACGTGTCCAGCGGCGTCGAGACCGAGGGCACCAAGGACATCTATAAAATTAAAGCTTTCGCCCGAGCGGTTTCCGAAGCCGACGGTAAGTTGGGGTATACAACTGAGAGAGAATAAGGATTCCGTCCTTCGACCCTTCGGCCTTGCTCAGGACAGGCAGGCTCAGGACGAGCAGTATATCATCCGCTCGTGGTGAGCGTGTCGAACCATGAGCGGAGCAGAGCAGCACCCAGATTAAAAATGGCCATCCAAAAAGAAAACCAGGCCTACGACCTCCCCGATGCCTCGGGTCACTTCGGCGAGTTCGGGGGCAAGTTCATCCCCGAGACCCTGATGCCCGCCCTGGAGGAGCTGGAGTCCGCCTATCGGAGCGCCCGCCAGGACCCCGATTTCGAGGCCCGTTTGGAACAACTTTCCCACACCTACGCCGGCCGCCCCACGCCCCTCTATTTCGCCGCCAACCTGTCGGAGCAGAGCGGCGGCGCCAGGATATACCTGAAGCGAGAGGACCTGGCCCACACCGGCGCCCACAAGATAAACAACGTCCTGGGCCAGGGGCTTCTGGCCCATCGAATGGGCAAGAGGCGGATCATCGCCGAGACGGGAGCAGGGCAGCACGGGGTGGCAGCGGCCACCATCTGCGCCATGCTGGGCATGGAGTGCATCGTCTATATGGGGGAGAAGGACGTAGAGCGGCAGTCCCTTAACGTCTTCAGGATGAAGCTGCTGGGGGCCCAGGTGATATCAGTCAGCGCCGGGAGCCGCACCCTGAAAGACGCCATCAACGAGGCCATTCGGGACTGGGTGACCAATGTCCGGACAACCCACTACCTGCTGGGGAGCGTGGTCGGGCCCCATCCGTATCCGATGCTGGTGCGAGACTTTCAGTCGGTCATCGGCCGAGAGGCCCGGGCCCAGATTCTGGAGGTCGAGGGCCGGCTGCCCGACTACGCCGTGGCCTGCGTCGGGGGAGGGAGCAACGCCATGGGCCTCTTCTATCCCTTCATCGACGACGCCGAGGTAAAGCTGGTGGGGGTGGAGGCGGCGGGCGAAGG
>JACZVB010000355.1 GCA_022572865.1 Chloroflexota bacterium
ATGAGGCCATCCTCAGGGGGAAGACCTACGCTAACCTGGGCGTCGACCTTGTCTGGTGCGAGTTCGGCAGCCCCGACGCCGTGGACGAGTTCGAGAAGTTCGCCCTCGCAGTGAGAGCAGAGCGCCCGGACCTGCCTCTGGCCTTCAACTACTCCTCTTCGCAAAAATGGGGCTCCAGCCAGAGCCGCGTGACCTTCAAGGACCTGGGACAGATGGGGTACAAGTTCATATTCATCACCCTCGGCGCTGCCCATGCAGCCATGTACTCCGTATGGAACTTCATGCAAGACCTGCAGGAAACCGAGCACCATGCCCAGTGGCGGCTGGAAGAGTTGACCGAGGGCCATCCCACCGAGAGCCATCACATCATGGGCGACTTCGATCGCTTCAGGCGGCTGGAAGATGAATACTTGCCGGCCGACTTTGTCGATGATCGGTATCGTTCATCCGACGGCCACGGCCAGGAAGCATTGGAGATCGCCGCAGACTAACACTGACCATTGACCCTCCTATCGCCGCTCAGGGGCGGGCCTCAAAAGGGCCCGTCCCTGACATTCTAAACAGATCCAGCCTGCAGGAGTCCCTCCCCGCGAAAGTATCTCTGCGGGACGCCCCTCAAAAAAGTCCCTGTCCATCTTCCAGGCCCCGATACACAACCCTCGATACGGAAGATGGTACAATTGCCTCCGCACACAAACCCCAGGCCTTGGGGTTGGCCACCACCAGAAACAGGAAGAGTCTATGCGGCTGTCCCAGATGTTCGGAAAGACCCTGAGAAGCGAGCCCGCCGAGGCCGAATCGGCAAGTCACCGGCTCATGCTCAAAGCCGGGATGGTCTACCAGGTATCCGCGGGGGTGTACAGCTACATGCCCCTGGCCTGGCGGGTGCTGCGGAAGATCGAGCAGATCATCAGGGAGGAGATGGACGCCGCCGGGGGCCAGGAGGTCAGGATGCCGGTCCTCCAACCCCTGGAGCTGTGGGAGGCCTCGGGCCGCAGCGCCGCCTTCGGCGACACCCTCTTCAAGCTGAAAGACCGCAGGCAGCGGCCCCTCTGCCTCGCCCCCACCCACGAGGAGGTCATCACCCAGATGGCCAAACAGCACATCCACAGCTACAAGGACCTACCCCGCTTGCCCTACCAGATTCAGACAAAGCTTCGGGACGAGGCCAGGCCCCGGGCCGGACTCATGCGGGTCCGGAGTTCGATATGAAGGACCTCTACAGCATGGACCTGGACCAGGCAGGCCTGGACGTCAGCTACGATAAGATGGTCCAGGCCTATAAGAACATCTACAAACGCTGCGGCCTGCCGGCCCTGGCCGTGGAGGCGGACAGCGGCGCCATCGGGGGCAAGGACTCCCACGAGTTCATACTAATCGCCGAGAGCGGCGAGGACCGGGTAGTCAGGTGTCAGGGGTGCGGCTTCGCCGCCAACCTGGAGCGGGCCTCGGGGGTCAAACCGCCCCTGGAGAAGGAAGAGCCACTGCCCCTTGAGGAGGTCTCCACCCCCGGCATTCACACCATCAAGGGGCTGGCCGACTACCTGGATGTCCCCGAGGCCAAGACCCTCAAGGCCGTCTTCTACAGCGCCGACGGCCAGGTGGTCTTCGTGACGCTCCGGGGCGACCTTGAGGTCAACGAGGTGAAGCTGAAAAACCTTCTGCGCGCCGCGGACTTGAGACTTGCCACCGATGAGGAGGTGAGGGCCGCGGGCCTCGTTGCCGGGTCCGCCTCTCCCATAGGCATCACCGACCTCAAGCGGGTTGCCGACGACTCTATCGAGCTCGGCTCCAACTTCGTCGTCGGGGCCAACAAGCCCGATACCCACTTCAAGAACGCCAACTACCCCCGGGATTTCCAAGTCGACGTCATGGCCGATATCGCCGAGGTCAAGGAGGGACACGGCTGCCCCGAGTGCGGCAAGCCTCTGTCCATTGCCCGGGGTATCGAGGTCGGCCACGTGTTCAAGCTGGGCACCTTTTTCAGCGAGGTCTTTGGCGCCTATTACCTGGACGCTCAGGGCAAGCAGCAGCCCATCGTCATGGGTTGCTACGGCATCGGTGTCGGGCGCTTGATGGCCGCGGCGATGGAGCAGAACCACGATGACAAAGGGATCATCTGGCCCGTTCCCATAGCCCCTTACCAGGTCCACATCTGCGTCCTCTCCATGGACAAGCCCGACGTCCAGTCGGCCGCGGACCAGCTCTACTCCACCCTTCAAGGCGAGGGGTTGGAGGTACTTTACGATGACCGGGACGAGTCCCCGGGAGTCAAATTTAACGACGCCGACCTGCTGGGAATGCCCGTGCGCCTCACCGTAAGCCCAAGGAATCTCAAGTCTGGGAGCGTTGAGTTCACCGAACGGGTGACAATGGAGACGAGAATGGTCCCATTGGACGATGTCGTTGCAGAGGTCAAGGCCACACTGGCCAACAGCAATTAAAGAGGGGCCTGTGAGGGCTTTCTCTGCAAACTCGTGTTTGCCTTGCCCTTCGACCCGGTAGTATCATAATTCCCGTTGGCCGGGGTCAAACCTTTCTCCATCGTTCACAATCGCCCACGGCTAGTCCATACCTG